>JBAPMW010000800.1:0-7188 GCA_049278815.1 Hyphomicrobiaceae bacterium | reverse complement strand
CTGGGTATTCTTGCCCGAGCAGGAGCTGCACCTGGGCGAGCATGTGGTGGTCCCGGATCTGGCTGGATGGCGGTATGAGCGGTTTTCCAGCTTTCCAGAAACGGCGTGGAGCGAGACCGCACCCGATTGGGCCTGCGAGGTGCTTTCGCCGTCGACCGAGAGCTACGATCGCGGCGACAAGCGGCTGATCTACGCAGAAGCCGGCGTGCATCATCTGTGGCACATCAACCCCTCGCTGAGAATGCTGGAGGTGTATGAGCTCAGGGACGGCAAGTGGCTGCTGCTTGACGTTTTCCGCGATGACGCCCGAGTTTCGGCCGCTCCGTTTGCCGAGGTCAGCTTCTCCCTGGCCGAGCTGTGGTCGTTGGGACCCCAGCCGCCCCTTCGAGCCACCCAGCCCCGAGTCCGAGCGCGTCGGGCTGCGGAGAAGAAGGCTGCAAAGAAGAGGAAAGCCCGCGATTGACTCCGATGGCGCGGGTTGTGCTGCGAAGGCCGGCGCCCGGCACCTATGGTTTGTGGACCCGCCCAGACGACGCCGGAGGCATTCGATCTGCGGAACAGCCGCCGGAACCCGCTTGAGTCCTTCCGCCATGCTGCTAAGGTTGTGGGGCCTCCCTTCCTCAATCTCAGCTTTCCGCCAGACTCGATATGGCCGGCCGATCCTCGGTCGGCCGCGCAGCTCTGAGCGGCTGCGAGCATAGCCAAGGAAAGGTGCTGTGACCGAGCCCTCGCCACTGACAGGGTCCTGCCATTGCGGCGCGATTCGTGCGACGTTCTTCCCCTCGAAGCCTGCGGAGGAGCTGGAGGTGCGCTCCTGCCAGTGCTCCTTCTGCGTCCGGCACGGCGCCAAGACCGTCAGCGATCCGTCGGGGCGGGCGCGGTTCGAGATCGACGGCGCGGCGCTCTCCTGGTACCGCTTCGAGACGCGCACCGGCACCAGCCTGATCTGCAGCCGCTGCGGCGCCTTCGCCGGCGGCATTGTCGAGGACGGCGACCACGTCTGGTCGGTCTTCAACGCGCGCGGGCTCGCCATCCCCGAGTTCCGCGACCGCGTCGGCGAGCCCAGGCACTACGACGGCGAAACCTCCGAGCAGCGCAAGGCCCGGCGCATCTCCATGTGGACGCCAACGGAGATCGTCTGGATGGGCGCCGACGGCGCGCGCAGTCGGTAAGCGCCCGCTGCGGAGGCACGAGCGATGATACTCGCGCTAAGCAAAGTGCGGTTTGCTATCCAACGCTTGCGCTACGTCTCGCAGCAGGTTGCGCCGACGCCGGCTATTGAGCGAGGAGGGGGCCACAGCGTCCCCTCCCCCGTCGCGCCGGAGGCGCGCCCCCAAAATGTGGGGGAGGGACAGGGTGGGGGGGATTGCAGAACCTCGGAGGTCGGGAGTCCCCCCACCCCTAACCCCTCCCCACAAGGGGGAGGGGGATCCGGTTGGCGCTTGCCTCCAGCGCGTGCGAGGCCTGCCGTGCCCATCCCGGAGTCGGGAGCTAATGGTCCGTCCGTTGGCGTCGTGAAGAAACTCTGCTTGGTCCTCTGCCTTTCTCTGCTCGGTGCGGCAACCGCGGTCGCAAGCGAGCCCGATTGGCGGGTCTGGGCCGAGGCGGCTCAGAAGCAGCATCCTCTCGCCGGGCGGATCTACGATGTGGCGCCCGGCAAGCTCTCCACGCCGCAGGACGGGGCGGTGCTCCTGCCGCCGGAGGGGATCGTCCTGCTCGGGGAGGTGCACGACAATCCCGCGCACCATCGCCTGCGGGCTTGGCTGATCGCCAAGGCCCTGCGGGCTCAGCCGGATTGGCGCCCGGCGGTCGTGTTCGAGCAGATCCGGGCGGACCAGCAGGCGGCGCTCGACCGGTTCGAGGCGCTCCGTGCAGAAGGGAAAGGCACGTCGGACGATCTCTTCCGGCTCCTGGAGTGGGAGAAATCCGGCTGGCCGCCAGCATCGATCTATGAGCCCCTTTTCGAGGTCGTCGTCGCGGCGCGACTGCCGATCCTTGCGGGCAATACGACGCGCGATCGCATCAAGGCCGTAGCGCGCCAGGGCCTGGCGGCGCTCGCACCCGAGGAGCGCGCCCGGCTGTGGCTCGACAGCCCGCAGCCGGAGCCGCTCACCGAGGCGCTGAGCAAAGAGCTTGCGGAGAGCCACTGCGGCGCGCTGCCGCGGAAGGCAATCCCGGCCATGGCCGCGGCACAGCGATACCGCGACGCCCACCTCGCCGATGCGCTACTCGGCGCCGAGAAGCGCCACGGCTCCGCCATCCTGATCGCCGGCAATGGTCATGTCCGCAGCGACCGCGGCGTGCCGTGGCACATCCGGCAGAGGAAGCCCGACGCGAAGGTGATCAGCGTGCTTCTGCTGGAGGTGGAGGAAGGCAAGACCGAGCCCGCGGACTACGTCCCCCGCGATCCGGACGGGAAGCCCACCGCCGACCTGGTGATCTTCACGCCCAGGGCAAAGCGCGGCGATCCCTGTCGGGACTTCATGAAAAACCGCAAGTAGATCAAATCCTTACTGTAGCCTCAATGCCCCACTTTACCGCCTTCGAGGGGCCCGGCGGTCACATTTGAGGCCGTATCCTCTCAACTGCCGTCATCCCCGCGAAGGCGGGAACCCAGACCACCTCTCAGCAAGGGCTCGCCGATTGCGGAAGCCGCGCCTTTCCGGGGCTGAGCCTTGCCGAGAGCGGACCCGTGCTCGGAGGTGCACTGGGTCCCCGCCTTCGCGGGGATGACGCCAGTGGGAGGTTGGCTGCCAATGGCAACGCATGCCCTTGCTGCCGGCCGGCAACAGCCCCCGGCTGCGGCTCGGGCTCCGGCCTTGGCGCCCCACTGCGTCGCCGCGGCGCGATCATGCGCCGTTCATGCGGCCTATGGCGTTTGGCTGTCTGCTGCAATATGAAACGCCCCCATGCCCAAACGCACCGACATCCAATCCATCCTCATCATTGGCGCCGGCCCGATCGTGATCGGGCAGGCGTGCGAGTTCGACTACTCCGGCACCCAGGCCTGCAAGGCTCTCCGCGAGGAGGGCTACCGCATCGTGCTGGTCAACTCCAATCCGGCCACCATCATGACGGACCCGGAGCTGGCCGATGCCACCTACATCGAGCCGATCACGCCCGAGATCGTCGCCAAGATCATCGAGAAGGAGCGCCCGGACGCCCTGCTGCCGACCATGGGCGGGCAGACCGCGCTCAACACCGCGCTGGCGCTCGACAAGCAAGGCGTGCTCGCCAGGTATGGCGTGCAGATGATCGGCGCCAACGCCGAGGCCATCGCCAAGGCCGAGGATCGCAGGTTGTTCCGCGAGGCCATGACCCGCATCGGCCTCGCCACCCCCAAGTCCCGCCTCGCCCACAACCGCGACGAGGCGACGGCGGCGCTGGAGCATGTGGGCCTGCCGGCCATCATCCGGCCCTCCTTCACGCTGGGCGGCACCGGCGGCGGCATCGCCTACAACCGCCAGGAGTTCCTCGACATCGTCGATGGCGGCCTCGACGCGTCGTTCGCGCGCCAGGTGCTGATCGAGGAGAGCGTGCTCGGCTGGAAGGAGTTCGAGATGGAGGTGGTCCGCGACAAGGCGGACAACTGCATCATCGTCTGCTCCATCGAGAACGTCGACCCGATGGGGGTGCATACCGGCGACAGCATCACGGTGGCCCCGGCCCTGACGCTGACGGACAAAGAGTACCAGATCATGCGCAACGCCTCGATCGCGGTGCTGCGCGAGATCGGGGTGGAGACCGGCGGCTCCAACGTGCAGTTCGCGGTCAACCCGGACGACGGCCGCCTCGTCGTCATCGAGATGAATCCGCGCGTGTCGCGCTCGTCCGCGCTCGCCTCCAAGGCCACCGGCTTCCCGATCGCCAAGGTCGCCGCCAAGCTCGCCGTCGGCTACACGCTGGATGAGATCCAGAACGACATCACCGGCGGCGCCACACCGGCCTCGTTTGAGCCTACCATCGACTACGTCGTCACCAAGATCCCGCGCTTCGCCTTCGAGAAGTTCCCCGGCGCCGAGCCCACGCTCACCACCTCCATGAAGTCGGTGGGCGAGGCGATGGCGATCGGCCGCACGTTCACCGAGAGCCTGCAGAAGGCGCTGCGCAGCCTGGAGACCGGCTTGAGCGGGCTCGACGACATCCCCTTCGAAGGGCTCGGCGCCGGCGACGACAAGAACATCGTGCGCGCCGCGCTCGGGATGCCGACGCCGGACCGCCTGCTCAAGGTCGCCCAGGCCATGCGCCTCGGCGTCAGCCACGACGAGATCTACGCCGCCTGTCGCATCGACCGCTGGTTCCTCGCGCGCCTCCAGGAGGTTATCGACACGGAGGAGCGGGTGCGCGCCCACGGCCTGCCGGAGGGCCCCGCGCAGCTGCGCGAGCTGAAGGCGATGGGCTTCTCCGACGCCCGCCTCGCCAAGCTGGCGGGCCTCTCCGAGAGCGAGGTGCGGGAGCTGCGCCACGCCCTGGGGGTGCGCCCGGTCTACAAGCGCATCGACACCTGCGCGGCCGAGTTCGCCTCGCCCACGGCCTACATGTACTCGACCTACGAGACCGGACTCGGCGGTGGCGCGCCACAGAGCGAGGCCCAGCCCTCGGACCGCGACAAGGCCATCATCCTGGGCGGCGGCCCCAACCGCATCGGCCAGGGCATCGAGTTCGACTACTGCTGCTGCCACGCCTGCTTCGCGCTCTCCGACGCCGGCGTCGAGAGCATCATGATCAACTGCAACCCGGAGACGGTCTCCACCGACTACGACACCTCCGACCGGCTCTACTTCGAGCCGCTGACGGCGGAGGACGTGCTGGAGATCATCGCGGTCGAGCAGTCCAAGGGCCGGCTCAAGGGCGTGATCGTGCAGTTCGGCGGTCAGACGCCGCTCAAGCTGGCGAAGCCCCTGGAGGCGGCCGGCGTGCCG
Organism: Hyphomicrobiaceae bacterium; assembly: GCA_049278815.1. GTDB lineage: Bacteria > Pseudomonadota > Alphaproteobacteria > Rhizobiales > Hyphomicrobiaceae > AWTP1-13. The sequence continues at coordinate 2,266 of JBAPMW010000800.1, read as the reverse complement.
ATCCTGGGCACCTCGCCTGAGGCGATCGACCTGGCCGAGGACCGCGACCGCTTCAAGGCGCTGCTGGGGCGGCTTGACATCAAGCAGCCCGAGAGCGGCATCGCCCGCTCCTTCGCCGAGGCCCGCGAGACGGCGCGCGCGCTCGGCTACCCCCTGCTGATCCGCCCGTCCTACGTGCTGGGCGGCCGCGGTATGGAGATCCTGGCCGAGCCCGCCGATCTCGACCGCTACCTCACCAGGCTGGCGGCCATTCTCAACCGCCCGTCGGAGCTGGTCGTCTCCGAGGACCGGCCCCTGCTGATCGACCGCTATCTGAGCGACGCCGTCGAGGTGGACGTGGATTGCCTCAGCGACGGCAAGGACACCTTCATCGCCGGCATCATGGAGCACATCGAGGAGGCGGGCATCCATTCCGGCGACAGCGCCTGCTCGCTGCCCGTCCATTCGCTGCCCGCCACCGTCATCGCCCAGATCGAGCGCGAGACCCGCAACCTCGCTTTGGCGCTCAACGTCGTCGGCCTGATGAACGTGCAGTATGCCGTGAAGGACGGCGAGGTGTACGTGCTGGAGGTCAACCCGCGCGCCTCGCGCACGGTGCCGTTCGTGGCCAAGGTGATCGGCAAGCCCATCGCCGGCATCGCCGCCCGCATCACGAACGGGGCGCCACTTGCCGCGTTCGGCCTGAAGCCCGTCAAGCTTCAACACGTCGCCGTGAAGGAGGCCGTGTTCCCCTTTGCACGCTTCCCCGGTGTGGATACCATCCTAGGCCCGGAGATGCGCTCGACGGGGGAGGTGATGGGTATCGACCGCGACTATGCGCTGGCCTTCGCCAAGAGCCAGATCGGCGCCGGCAACACGCTGCCCCGCAGCGGCACCGTGCTCGTCTCGGTGCGCGATGCGGACAAGGCCGGCGTGGTGGACTCCATGCGCGAGCTGGCCGCCGCCGGCTTCCGCATCGTGGCCACGCGCGGCACCAAGCGTGCGCTCGACGCCCACGGCATCCCCTGCGAGCAGGTCAACAAGGTGCTGGAGGGCCGGCCCCACCTCGTCGATCTCATGAAGAACGGTGAGGTGAGCCTCGTCATCAACACCACGGAGGGGGCGAAGGCGCTCGCCGATTCCAAGGATATTCGCCGAACAGCCTTATTGCACCATATACCCTACTACACCACATTGGCTGGTGCGCAGGCGGCCACGCATGCGATCAAGGCGCTCGCGGCGGGCTCCCTGACGGTCGCGCCCTTGCAGTCCTACATAAACAACGCCACCTGAGCGTCTCATCTCTGCGGCTGGTCCAAAGCCTATGCTTTAGGCTGGCCAAACCCGAAATTTTAAGTGAGACTGGCGGGATCTGCTTTTGCCCGTCAGGGAAGTACCATCCCGGAGCACATACGAGTGACGATCATGGAAAAGGTGCCGATGACCATGGAGGGTTATCGCAAGCTCGAGGCAGAGCTGCACCGGCTTAAGGTCGAGGAGCGCCCGCGCATCATACAGCAGATCGCGGAGGCGCGCGATCACGGCGACCTGTCCGAGAACGCCGAGTATCACGCCGCCAAGGAGGCGCATGGCCTGAACGAGGCTCGTGTGGCCGATCTCGAGGACAAGGTTGCGCGCGCCGAGATCATCGACCCGTCCAAGCTGTCGGGCAGCACCGTGAAGTTCGGCGCCACTGTGACCTTGGAGGACGAGGATTCCGGCGAGAAGGTCAAGTACAAGATCGTCGGCGAGGACGAGGCCGAGCTCAAGGCCGGCAAGATCTCCATCAACTCGCCCATCGCCCGCGCCCTGATCGGCAAGGCGAAGGGCGAGAAAGCCGAGGTGACGACGCCTAAGAGTGCGCGCAGCTTCGAGATTCTCAAGGTCGAGTTCAAGTAGCTCCGTGAGATCGTGAGATCGCGAGGTCGATCTCGCGATGTGCTTTTTTCATGACCTCACGACCTCACGGTTTTCCACAGATTACAGGCTCCGCCCCCTTGCTCGCTCCTTCGACGTATGATCGCATCTGTCGTCGGTTGGACGGTTGTTGTGGCGTAGCGGGGCCGGGCTGTGATGCGTACCGGGGCGCGAGGACGCGGCTTTTGGCAAGGCCGGCTGCGTTCCGTACGTCTCAAGGCTCTCCGCGGCTTCCTGGCGTTGGCGCTGCTCGTCGGCCTTAGCCGGATGGAGATTGACGGGCAGAGCCTTGATGGCGCCGTCGGCGGCCTTCTCATTACCCCGGTTGAGGCGCACAAAGCTCGGTCGAAGCGCCCGCGCGCATTCAAGG
>JBAPMW010000799.1:0-8613 GCA_049278815.1 Hyphomicrobiaceae bacterium | reverse complement strand
GACACCAACCCGAGGAGATCGCACCATGGCCACGCCCACCTTACCGGACCGCGCCCGCGTCGTGGCGATCGGCGGCGGCATCATCGGCGCGTCGGTGGCCTATCACCTGGCCCACATGGGCTGGAAGGACGTGGTGCTGCTGGAGCGCGACCGGCTGACCTCGGGCACGACGTGGCACGCCGCAGGCCTGATGGTTACGTTCGGCTCCACCTCCGAGACCTCAACCGAGCTCAGGAAGTACACCCGCGCCCTGTACAGCCGGCTGGAGGCGGAGACCGGCCAGGCTACGGGCTTCATGCCGGTCGGATTCATCGAGGTCGCCGCCGATGCCGACCGGCTGGAGGAGTACCGCCGCGTCGCCGCCTTCAACCGCTACTGCGGCGTGGATGTGGCGGAGATCTCGCCCGCCGAGGTGAGGCGGCTGTTCCCGCTGGCGCGCGTGGACGACATCAAGGCCGGCTTCTACGTCAAGGACGACGGCCGGGTGAACCCCGTGGACGCCGCCATGGCGCTCGCCAAGGGTGCCACGCTCGCCGGTGCGCGCCTCATCGAGGGGGTGCCGGCAACGGGCATCCTGCAACGGAACGGCCGCGCCACCGGCGTCCGTACCGCGCACGGCGACATCGCGGCGGAGTACGTCGTCAACTGCACGGGCATGTGGGCGCGCCAGCTCGGCGAGGAGATCGGCGTCACCATCCCCAACCAGGCGGCCGAGCACTACTATCTCATAACGGAGAGGATTCCCGACCTGCCGCGGGACCTGCCGGTGCTGGAGGACCCGGCCTCCTACGCCTACTACCGCGAGGAGGGCGGCGGCCTGCTGGTGGGCCTGTTCGAGCCGGTGTGCGCGCCGTGGAAGGTGGAGGGCATCCCGCCCGATTTCTCCTTCGGCGAGATCGAGCCCGACTGGGACCGCATGGCGCCCTACCTGGAGACGGCGATGGCGCGCGTGCCCGTCACCCTCAAGGCGGGCATCAGGAAATTCTTCTGCGGCCCCGAGAGCTTCACGCCCGATCTGCGCCCCATCGTCGGCGAGGCGCCCGAGCTCAGGAATTACTTCGTCGCCGTCGGCCTCAACTCCATCGGCATCCTCACCGCCGGCGGCCTCGGCCGGCTGCTGGCGCACTGGATCGTCACCGGCTCCCCCGACATGGACGTGACCGGCCTCAACATCGACCGCCTGCACCGCTACCAGGCCAACCCCGAGTACCGCCGCGCCCGCACCATCGAGTCGCTCGGCCTCGTCTACAGGTGCCACTACCCCACCCTGTCGCCGCAAACCGCCCGCGGGGTGAAGCGCTCCGCGGTGCACGACCGGCTGGTCGCGGCCGGCGCGTGGTTCCGCGACGTGAGCGGCTGGGAGGGCGCCGACTGGTATGCCCCTGTCGGCCGCGAGCCCAAGGTCGAGAGGCTCTCCTGGGGCCGCGAGAATTGGTTCCCCTGGTGGGAGGCGGAGCATCGCGCCGCCCGCGAGGGCGTGATCCTCATGGACATGTCGTTCATGAGCAAGCTCCTGGTGCAGGGGCGCGATGCGGGCCGGGTCTTGAACTACATCTCCGCCAACAACGTCGACGGCGAGCCCGGCACCATAACCTATACACAGTGGCTCAACGAGCAGGGCCTGGTGGAGGCCGACCTCACGGTCACCAAGCTCGATGCGGAGCGGTTCCTCGTCGTCGTCACCGACACCATGCACCGCCACGCCGAGACTTGGGCCAGGCGCCACATTCCGGAGGATGCGCACGCCTTCGTCACCGACGTCACGTCGGGCTACTGCCAGCTCAACGTGCAAGGCCCCAAGTCCCGAGAGCTGATGCAGGCGGTGACCAGCGCCGACCTGTCCAACGCCGTGTTCCCGTTCCGTGCCGCGCGCGACATCGACATCGGCTTCGCCTGCGCGCTCTGCATTCGCATTACCTATGTGGGCGAGTTGGGCTACGAGCTCTACATCCCGACCGAGCAGGCCGCCCACGTCTATGAGCGCCTCCTTGACGCCGGCAAGGCCTTCGGCCTGCGCCACGCCGGCCTCAAGGCGCTGGCCAGCCTGCGCATGGAGAAGGGCTACCGCGACTACGGCCACGACATCGACAACACCGACAACGCCTTCGAGACCGGCCTCGGCCCGTTCGTCGCACTCGACAAGCCGGGCGGCTTCATCGGCCGCGAGGCGGCGGTGCGGCAGAAGGCGACCGGCGTGCCAAGGCGGCGGCTCGTGCAGGTGCTCGTCAAGGACCCCGAGCCGCTGCTGTTCCACGCCGAGGTCGTGCACCGCAACGGCAAGCCCGTCGGCTATGTCCGCGCCGGCTCCTACGGCCACACGCTCGGCGGCGCCGTGGGCCTCGCCATGGTCGAGGGCGGCGGGCCGGTGGATGCCGCCTGGCTTGAGGACAGCCGCTGGGAGGTCGACATCGCCGGCAGGCTCTATCCGGCGATGGCGTCGTTGCGTCCCCTGTATGACCCGCAGATGCTCCGCATCAAGGGTTGAAGCCGGAGCGCCGCAGAGGCTTGCGCTGCCTCGCTCGGCGTCGTCCGCTAAAAAGCGCGGTCATCCGCGAGCCGAGTCTGCCGATTTGGAGAACAGTGCTGCTCCCGGCCACGCCCGGGAGTGAATGCACACAGGTCAATCGTTTGGTCGACGCGCCGGCGGCGAGAAAGCAGTAGTGTGGGCCTTGCTGTGCGGGCCGGGTGGCGCTGCCGCTCGCACGTGGCGATGAATGCCGTTGATGCGCCCGAGCTTACAGGGGGAGCGACTATGGTGAGAAGAATTCTGCCCATCGCACTGCTTGTGCTCCTGGCTCCCCTCTCCGCTCACCTCTACGCCGACGATCTTGCCGCTGCCCGCAGCGCGATCGAGGCCCAGTATACGCGGCTCGACAGCGCCGTCACGCGGAAGGACCCATCGCCCTTTGCCGACATAGCCGCCCCCGACCTCCAGATTACGTCTGCGACCGGCGACACGCTCGACCTGGCCGGCGCGACGAAAGCTTGGCGCGAGGTTGCCGCGAGCCTCGATACGGTGACGTCCCGCAGCAAGGTGCAGTCCGCCGTCGCGGAGGGCGCGGCTGTCCGGGTCGTCGCCCACATCGTGCAGGAAGGCATGCTCAAGCAAATGGGCTCGGCCGTTTCATTCCGCGGCGAAAGCACGGCACACGATACCTGGGTACGGGCCGGCGCGGCCTGGCATTTGAGCCGTTCCGTCGAGGTCCGCAGCAGGATATGGCTCGGCGGCAACCTGGTTCAGGAAACCACAGCGAGCCCGCCGCTGACGACGGCGCAGCGCGAGGCGATCGTGGCTGAGCTGCGCGCCCGGCTCATCCCGTTCGAGACGGTCGCCTCGGGAAGCGGTTTCGACGACCTCGCGGCGCTGGACGCGATCGTCGGCGACGCCCGCATCGTTGCGCTGGGCGAGGCCACCCATGGCACCGCCGAGTTCTTTCGCATGAAGCACCGCATCTTCGAGTACCTCGTCGAAAGGAAGGGCTTCTCCGTCTTTGCCTTCGAGACCAACTGGCCCGACGTTGAGACTGTCGATCGTTATGTGCGGACCGGCGAGGGGACGGCCGCGAGCGCGATGAAGGGCATCTTCGGGGTCTGGCAGACCCGAGAGGTGCTCGATCTCATCGAATGGATGCGGGCCTATAACAGCAGGCCCGGCCGCACCAGGCTGCTGTCCTTCACCGCCTTCGACATGCAAGGCCCTGAGACTGCGGCCAAGTGCGTCATCGAGGCCGTGAGCAGGCTGGGCGACACAGACGGCGAGACCATGCGCCGCGCTTATGACGGCATCGGCGGCATGTACGAGCGCATGGACCCCCTGTTTAGCGCGAACCCGCTTTCGGATGCCGAGAAGGCCGCGTTTCGCGCCAAGGCCACTGCTGGGCTCAAGCTCCTGGAGGATCGCCGCGACGCCCTGCTGCGCCTTCTCACCCCGGCGGAATACCGGCGCGCGCATCGCTGCGCCACGATCGTGGTACAGGCATCCGCGCCCGGCGCCGAAGATGTCGGCGCCGCTCGCGACGCGGCGATGGCGGAGAATATCAAATGGCTGGCAGAGGAGGCATATCCAGGCGAGAGGATCGCCATCTGGGCGCACAATGGCCATGTCGCCGCGGCCTCTGACGCCAAGGGCTCCGCGCTCATGGGCCGGCATCTGCGCGAAATCTTCGGGCAGCAGATGCGGGTCCTCGGCTTCGCTTTGGACCGGGGCGAGGTCAGCGCACTTAAGCTCAAGCAGGGCAAGACGATCTCGAAAGGCAGGGTGGTGTTGCCGATCCCGGCGGCCAAGGCTGACAGCCCTGAGGCTCTCCTGCGCGCCGCTGGCATCCCGCGCGCGATCCTCGATCTCCGCACCGTGCCCGCGACCGGTGCGCTCGGCGCCCGGCTCGCCGAGGTGCAACCGACCCGGTCGATCGGCTGGGGGTTCGACCCCGAGGCGGCTTCCGCCTATTACCAGGGCTTCGTCCTGCCGCAGGCCTTCGATGCTCTCATCTTCTTCGCAGAGACGACGGCAGTGAGCCCGTTGCAATGAGCACCCAGGCCCGGCCGCGCATAAGGGGCTACGGGCCTTGCCTCGCCATCCGCACCTCTGCCGTTGACTCTGGCGTTCGGGCCCGAGGCGGGTGCGCTCAGCCCAGATTTCGTCGCCTTCGCCGAATGGGCGGAAGGGAAGGGCTATCTTAGTCCTCTCAAATTCACAGGAATTAACATCATTGACGAATTTCTGCGCGATCTATTGGCCCTGCTGGTCTTCTATGGACTTGGCTATTCGATCGCCCTCATCTCGGCGGGCAAAATCTCTGCGCGCTTTGCGGCTGGCTACTTCTTCTACTGGAACGCCTGGAGCTTGCTGGGTACGCTGCTAGGCGTCATCTTAATCTTGGTGGGCATGGTTATGCCGCTCTTTCAAACGGCGCTGCCGCCTCTGGTCGGGACGTTCATGTATATTGTCGCAGCATTCATGCTCCTGGGTTTTCCGATTTTGTTCTGGCCCCGCATAGTGGATGTCTCCTGGCGGCGGACCGCTGTGGCCCTGGCAGGAGGACTTGCGATCTGGATTGCGGCAATTGCAATACTGGCTCCTTTGATCGTGGATATGCCCAATTTGGGTTAATCGAGGACTGCGTGGGCGCCGTCGCCGAAGGATCGGTCGGGCTGGTCCGCCTACGGCTGCTCGCCGCCGGCTTCGCCCCTGGCCGTGGGCTGGCGGGGGTGCACCGCTTCCTTGAGGTCGGCGAAGCTCTTCCAGGCGGGCTCGACGGGCTCGCAGCCGGGGCGGGGCGTATAGTCGGATTCCGCCTGGAGCTGGAGCCTCGGGATGTAGCGCGGGCAGTTGGGGAAGATGGCGCGGGCCGCGACGCGGACGATCAGCTGGGCGCCGACGGTCTCCGCCAGCAAGGGGTCGTCGCGCAGCACGCGGGCGGTGCCGTTGACGCGCAGCCGGCGCGGCCGGCCGTGCATGTCGATGAACAGCAGGCCGACGCTGGGGTTGACCTCCAGGTTGCCGAGGCTCTTGAACATGCCGTTGCCGTCGTAGTCGGGGAACGCCAGCTCGTCGGGCCCCGTGACGCGCACGAATCCCGCCGGCCCGCCCTTGAACGAGCAGTCCGGGCGGCCCTCGGCGTCGGCGGTGGCGAGAAAGAAGTAGATGACGCTCTCGATGAACGCCTTGTCGTCGGCCGTGAAGGCGCGACGGCACAGCTTCTCCTCCAGCCGGTCCGCGATGCGCCGGCTGTCGAAGGCCTCCTGCAGCCGGCGATTGCCGTCGTGGTAAAGCACGCTCTCGGCCATGGCCCATGATCCTTTTAGCGGGCTTTGCCTGGGTCTGATGCGATCGTAGGCTGCTGCCGCCGGCCGGCCAAGTCCAGGGCAAACCCAGCTCTGGCGGACCCAAGCTGGCGCGGGCACTCTTGCTCAGGGTCCAGGACATGGGCTAGCACTGGTATACCAAGGGCGCCGGCACGAGCGTCCCGTCATAGCCCCAGGGAGCGGCCGTCGTCGATCTGGGGCGTTCATAGGGAGGGAGGGTAGAGGGTGGTAGACGCCACGAGCCTCGCCAATACAGGATTCTCCGGGCCTGCCGGCGGCGCTGCCGCCCGGCAGAAGGCGCAGCACGCGCTCATAGAGATCGACGATCTCAGCGTGCAGTTCGTGACCAGCCACGGCACCGTCCGGGCCGTCGAAGAGCTGAGCTACTCGGTCCGTCCGGGAGAGATGGTGGCCATCGTCGGCGAGTCGGGCTCCGGCAAGTCGGTGTCGGCACTGGCGGTCATGCGGCTGCTGCCCGCCCTGACGGCGCGCATCGCGGGGAGCGTGCGCTTCGGCGGGCAGGACCTGCTTTCCCTGTCCGAGGAGGGCATGCGCCGCATTCGCGGCCGGGAGATCGCCATGATCTTCCAGGAGCCGATGACCTCGCTCAACCCGGTGCTCAGAATCGGGCTCCAGATCATGGAGCCACTCACGATCCACCTCGGCATGGACGACGCGACGGCGCGGGCGCGCGCGGTCGAGCTGTTGACGCTGGTGGGCATCACCGACCCGGAAAGCCGGCTCGACCAGTACCCGCACCAGCTGTCGGGCGGCATGCGCCAGCGCGTGATGATCGCCATCGGGCTTTCCTGCAATCCCAAGCTGCTGATCGCCGACGAGCCCACTACCGCGCTCGACGTCACCATCCAGGCCCAGATCCTGGAGCTGATGAAGGACCTGTCGCGCCGGCTGGGCGTGGCGGTCGTCATCATCACCCACAACCTCGGCATCGTCGCGCGCTATGCCGACCGAGTGAACGTCATGTACGCCGCGCGGCTCGCCGAGAGCGGCACGGCCGAGCGGGTGTTCGCGCGGCCGCTGCATCCCTACTCGCGAGGGCTGCTCTCGGCGGTGCCGCGGCTCGACCGCGGCCGCAGCGCCAAGCTCACCACCATCGAAGGCGCGCCGCCCAATCTGCTGGCGCCGCCCGAGGGTTGCCGGTTCCGCCCGCGCTGTCGGCTTGCCATCGACATCTGCCACCAGGAGCCGCCGCTTGTGGCGGCAGAGGCCGGAGACCCCGGCCACCTTTCCGCCTGTCATCGCGTGAGCGAGGTCGACGCCCTGCTGCCGCTGCCCAAGGCGGCGCAGGGCACCACCAAGGCTGCGGTGAGCGGCGATGCCGAGCGCATTCTCGACGTGAAGGACGTGAGCAAGACCTTTCCTGTGCCCGCGGGCTTCCTGCGCCAGCCTTTGCTGATCCGCGCCGTCAACGAGGTGACGCTGGAGATCAAGCGCGGCGAGACGCTGGGGCTGGTGGGCGAGTCGGGCTGCGGCAAGTCGACGCTCGGGCGCCTGGTCCTGCGGCTCGACGATCCCACCGCCGGCGCCATCCGCTTCGAGGGCGTGGATCTCGCCCGCCTCGGGCGCGACGAGATGCTGGCCGTGCGCAAGCGCATGCAGGTGATCTTCCAGGACCCCTACTCCTCGCTCAACCCGCGCATGACCGTGGGCCAGATCATCGCCGAGCCGATGCGCGTGCACCGCATCCTGCCGAAGGCCGAGATTCCCGCGCGGGTGGCGGAGCTTCTGCAGACCGTGGGGCTCTTCCCCTACATGGCGCTGCGCTATCCGCACGAGCTCTCGGGCGGCCAGCGCCAGCGCGTGGGCATCGCGCGGGCGCTGTCGGTGAACCCGCGCGTGATCGTGTGCGACGAGGCCGTCTCCGCGCTCGATGTCTCGATCCAGGGCCAGGTCATCAACCTGCTGGAGGACTTGCAGCAGCAGCTGGGACTCACCTACCTGTTCATCGCCCACGATCTGGCCGTGGTGCGCCACATCTCGACCAGGGTGGCGGTCATGTATCTCGGCCGCATCGTCGAGCAGGCCCCGGCGGAGGAGCTGTTCTCCACGCCCAGGCATCCCTACACGCAGGCGCTGCTGGCCGCCGCGCCGATTCCCGACCCGGCGATCGAGCGCGCCCGCCAACGCCAGATCATCAAGGGCGAGCTGCCGAGCCCGCTCAACCCACCCGCCGGCTGCGTCTTCCACCCGCGCTGCCCGATCGCCACGGCAGACTGCAGGAAGGCCGTGCCCGCCACCCGCGAGCTGGCGCCGGGGCATACTGTGGCGTGCATTCATGCGTGACGGGGAGCCGCGCAGTGTGCAGCCCAGCATGCGGCAGCCGGGACATGTCGGGTCGCGGCCTTCGGCTTAAATTAGAGCGCTTTCCCCTTCACTTGGATCGCGCCGACACTTGGAGGCGCATGCGGATCGACTTGGCGCAGTGTGCAGTGGCGTGTCCCCTCCGCCAACGTCATCCCGGCGCCGCTTGGGCCTGCAAAGGCCCAAGCGGGCCAAGGCCGGGACCCATGCACCTCAGAACAGCTCGCGCCTCTCATTTCGCGCCCACGCGGCAGCCGCGGAGCCGTCACGCCTACGATCCGTTCCGTGAGCAAGCTCGGAGGTGCATGGGTCCCGGCCTGTTCCCGCGCGCGCCCTGACGGGCGCCCGCGGCGCCGGGATGACGCATCTGGGAGGCGTGCGGTTCTCTGACCGCGAGGTCGGTGGTGCGTGCGGGCTGTTTCGCCTCATATCAACCGGAAAGCGGTCCAGGTATCCGGTCCCACGGGAAAACCTCAGCCATCGCGG
>JBAPMW010000798.1:0-3721 GCA_049278815.1 Hyphomicrobiaceae bacterium | reverse complement strand
GTCTCACCGCCTTCGCGCTCATCGTCATGATCGGCGCCTGGGCCGTCGCCATCGGGGTGCTGGAGATCATCGGCGCCATCTGGATGCGCAAGGAGATCGAGGGCGAGTGGCTGCTGATCGCGACCGGCATCATCTCGGTGCTGTTCGGCCTCGCCATCCTGCTGCGGCCGGGCGTGGGCGCGCTGGCGCTGGCCTGGGCCATCGGCGCCTTCGCTCTCCTGTCCGGGCTGCTGCACATCGCCTTCGCCTTCCGGCTCAAGCGCCTGCCGCAGCGCGCGCAGGAGGGCATGCAGGAGCCGCGCTGAAGGCTCAGCGTGGGGCGCCGCAATCCGGGGCTACCTCTGACTTTGGGTAGGGTGGGCTGGCGCCGAAGGCCCCAAGCCGCCATGTCGAGGCCACCAATGGTGTGTTACGCGTGCCGCGCTGACCACCCTACGGCAGACCTTGGCAGGTGACCGGATGTCCGACACGCAGCCGAACCATGAGGAGCCTGGCAGGCGTGCCCTGACCGCGGACTGGATGGAGGGCATCGTCGGCTTTGTCAGAGGGCCGGCCGGCATCATGGCCGGGGCGATGGCGCTGCTCGCCCTCATCGGCACCGCTGTCACCATCGCCGACGTGGCTTGGGCGCGCAGCTACTGGCTCGCGCTGGTGCCGGTCTACGGCGTGCTGTGCGTCGCCGCAGCCTGGTACCACACGGGCCAGCTCACCGGCTCGGTGATGCGCCAGGTCCTGCACTGGCTGAGCGTCACCGCGGTCATCGCGCTCGACTTCGCCATGCTGCGGCGCGGCGAGCAGGCGGCGACCGGCACCGGCTTGAGCTCGCTGCTGATCCTGGCGCTGGGCTGCCTGCTGGCCGGCATCCACCTCGAATGGCTGTTCGCCCTCGTCGGCCTCCTGCTGCTCGCGATCTTCATCATCGTCAGCGTCGCGCACCAGTACGTCACCATCGCCTTCCTGGTCGCCGCCGCAGCCGCGCTGATCTTCGCCGCCTACTGGGCGCTGATGCGCCGCTGAGGCCTGGCGCCCCGTCAGTCCCGCCGCCCGGTGCCGGCCGGTCGCCGGCCGGCATCGCCTCGGCGCCCAGCGGGCACGTTGCATGGGCATCCCCATGGGGCATGGGTGGTTGAGCGCGATGCGCGTCATGCCACCTGTGCGCGAGGTCCGCACGGTTGTGTTGCCTACTGAGAGTTGCTCCCGTCTCCTCAGTGTGGCGCTCCGCCGAAAGTCGGGATACGGGGCGGAGCAAAAACGACAGCCGCGCCGCCTGCAACGGCTTGGAATGGCGACCACCTTTGCCTATAGTGGCCCCGCGTCCCAAGGTTTGCGGCAGCGCGGTCGTTGCGGCAGCGCCAGAGCGAGCCGGGGCGGCGTGCGGAGACAAGAGCCGGCGGGCACCGGGCTTGGCGCGTCACCTCGGCCACAGCGCCCGCGCGTGCCGGCAGCTGGGGCGGAGTACGGGGAGCCACATCAGACGATGCGATGCAACTGGCGACGCTGGCTTTGGGGTGTGATCCCGCTCGTGGCCCTGGCGCTGGCCGCAGCCCAGCTTGAGCGCCCCGCCATGGAGCAGGACTTGACCGAGCGCGCCCGGCACGCGCTTGGGGCCAAGGGCGCGCATTGGGCCGTCGTGAATTTCAGCGGGCGCGATGTCGTCCTCACCGGCAACGCCATCTCCGACAACGAGCCCCGCGAGGCCGTGGCCGTGCTGCGCAGCCTTTGGGGCGTCGGCAAGGTCAAGAACGGTGCCGGCCTGCCGAAGCTGGTTGAACCTTACGTGTGGAAAGCCTATCGCCGCGGCAACCGCGTCCGTCTCAAGGGGTACTACCCCAATCGCGCGATGCGGCAGACCATCGTCGGGATGACCAGGGCGTCCTTGCCGGGCCTGGAGGTGGTTGACCGCATGCGCGGTGCGCGCGGCGTGCCGCCGACCGACACCTGGCTCGCCGGCGTGAGCTTCGCGCTGAAACAGCTCGCCTCGCTCAAGCGCGGCGACGTGCACCTGGAGGGCCTCGCGCTCACGATCACCGGCGAGGCCGAGAATGCCGACGCATACCGGGCGGTCACCGCGGCGCTGAAGCGCGGGCTGCCCAAGGGCGTAACGTTGGCGAGCGTGGAGATTGCGGCGCCGGTGGTCAGCCCCTTCACGTGGTCGGCAGAGTTCGCCGGCGGGCAGCTGGCGCTGTCGGGCTATGCGACGAGCGAAGGTGCGCGGACTGAATTGCTCGGTGTGGCGCGGGTGGCGGCCGGAACCGTGGTCGATCGCATGGAGGTGGCCCGAGGCGCGCCCTCGGGCTCGGCGGAGGCGGCCGCGGCGCTCATCAAGGAGATCGTGCGGCTGCAGAGCGGCAGCGCGCAGATGAAGGATGCCGCGGTGGTCGTCGGCGGCGTGGCCGCGGACAACGCCCAGGCACAGGCGGTCCGCGACGGTCTGCGCGCGTCACTGCCCGCAGGGTTCAAGCTGACCGACCAGATCCGGGTGCGCGAGCCCAAGGTAGAGCCGAAGGCCGAGACCAAGCCGGCCGAGCAGCTGGCACCTGCGGGACCCACAGGGGAGAAGGACGCGGCCTCGGCCAAGCCGCCGGCGCCCGCGGAGAAGAAGGACGCAACTTCCGCTGCGTCGTCCGCGCCTGCGGAGAAGAAGGACACGGCTTCCGCTGCGTCGTCCCCGCCTGCGGAAAAGAAGGACGCGGCCTCTGCCGAGGCGCCGGCACCTGCGGAGAAGGCCAAGGACACCGCGCTCCTGACACCGCCGGTAGCTGCGCCGCAACCTCCCGCCGAGGCGAAATCCGCAGCGCCGCCCTCCTTCGCGCCGGAAACGGCGCCTCCCGCACCGGCGGAGAAGTCCGCTCCCGCGACGGAGGCGGAACCAAAGGCCGGGCTTGCCCCGCTGGCGAAGGCCGAGCCGGCGCCGCCCCCGAAGGTTGAGCCTGCGCCACCGCCGAAGGCCGTGGACCTGGCGGTGTGCCGCAGCGATCTCACCAGGCTCGCGGCTGCCAACCCGGTCCTGTTCGACCGCGGCAGCGCCGAGATCGAGACGGCCAGCCTCAAGGCGCTCGGCGCGATCGTGCAGGCGGTCAAAGCCTGCCCCGGCGTGCGCATCGTCGCCGAGGGGCACACCGATACCGAGGGCAGCTCGGAGTTCAACCAGCGCCTCTCCCTGAAGCGCGCCAATGCCGTTGCCGAGTACCTGATCGAGGCCGGTGTCGCAGCCGACTTGGTGCAGACGGCCGGGTTGGGCACCAGCCGCCCCGTGGCGCCCAACACCTCCGCGCACACCCGCGCCAAGAACCGCCGAACCGAGATCGTGGTCCGTCCTTAGGTCAAAGCCCAATCTGCAATCTGGCCGGCGAGAGCATCGCCGCTCCGCCGCGTGGAAGGCCCAACAGCATGGAAAACCTTGCCGGTCTGGATTACCTCGCGTTCCACCTGAAGTGGTGGCTGCTCGGCGCACTGGCATTCGGCTTCGTGGTCGGATGGCTGTCGTGCGGACGCCGCACCGAGAGCGATCCGTCCTGAGGGCCGACGGTGAGGCACGAAGCTGGGGAGCGAGATGGTTGCGTTATCGGTACAAGCCCTGCTGCTGATGGCGGCGGCTTATTTCCTGGGGGCGGCGCTGGCGTGCAGCATGCGGCGCAGGTTCGCCTCCGTCGTGCGGACGACGGCGGCCGTGGGTGCCGGCGAGCGGCGCGTCGATCCGCTGCCCGAGGTTGCCCTGCGC
>JBAPMW010000797.1:0-14594 GCA_049278815.1 Hyphomicrobiaceae bacterium | reverse complement strand
CTCGCCGACCGCATGCGGGGGGAGGACATCGTCACCGCCTGCTTCTTCGGGGACGGCGCCGTTGCCGAGGGCGAGTTTCACGAGAGCCTGAATCTCGCCGCGCTCTGGGGCCTCCCCGTCCTCTTTGTGTGCGAGAACAATCTCTATGCCATGGGCACGGCGCTCGCGATCGCGCAATCCGAAACCGACCTTCAGCGCAAGGCCGCCTGCTACCGGATTACCGCCGAAGCCGTCGACGGGATGGACGTGGTTGCCGTGGAGGCCGCGGCGCGCCGGGCGGTGCACGCGGTGCGGGAGAGTGGCAAGCCCTATTTCCTGGAATGCCGGACCTACCGCCTGCGCGCCCATTCCATGTTCGATGCGCAGCTCTACCGCGATAAGGCAGAGGTCGAGGCTTGGCGCAAGAAGGAGCCGGTTGCGCGGCTGAAAGCCTGGCTTCTGGACAGCCACATGATTCATCCGGAAGAGGTGACCCACATCGAGGCCGAGGTCGATGCCGAGATCGCCGAGGCGGTCGCCTTCGCCGAGGCGGGAACCTGGGAGCCGGTCGAGCAGCTGACCCGCTTCGTTCACGCAGACAGCACTGTCAATCCGTGAGGCGCCATGCAGGACTCGGCGGAGCAACCTCGAACGATAGAGATGACGTACCGCGAGGCGGTGCGCGAGGCCATTCGCGAGGCCATCAAGCGCGATGAGCGCGTTTTTCTGATGGGCGAGGATGTCGGCCGTTACGGCGGCTGCTACGCGGTGAGCAAGGGCCTGCTCGCCGAATTCGGGCCGGAGCGGATTCGCGACACGCCGCTCTCCGAGTCCGGCTTCACCGGCGCCGGCATCGGGGCGGCCCTGGCGGGGATGCGCCCCATCGTCGAATTGATGACGGTGAATTTCAGCCTGCTTGCGCTCGATCAGATTCTCAACACCGCGGCAACCGTGCGCCACATGTCGGGAAACCAGTTCGGCGTGCCGCTCGTGATCCGCATGGCGACCGGCGCCGGCCGCCAGCTTGCCGCCCAGCATTCCCACAGCCTGGAGGGCTGGTACGCCCATATCCCCGGCATCAAGGTCCTGGCACCGGCAACGCTGGAGGACGCGCGGGGCATGCTGTGGACGGCCCTGCAGGACCCCGATCCGGTGCTGATCTTCGAGAATGTCATGCTCTACAACATGGCCGGAAGGATCGCCGCCGATGCCGGCGCGGTCGATATCGACAAGGCCGCTGTGCGCCGGGCGGGTCGCGATGTCTCGCTCGTCACCTACGGCGGATCGCTGTGGAAGACGCTGGAGGCGGCGTCGGCACTTGCTGCCGACAACATCGATGCCGAGGTCATCGATCTGCGCAGCCTGCGGCCGCTCGATGACGCAACCATCATGGGCTCGGTCGCCAAGACTAGGCGCGCGGTCATCGTCGACGAAGGCTGGCGCAGCGGCAGTCTGGCGGCCGAAATCGGCATGCGCATTATCGAGCAGGGGTTCTGGTCGCTCGATGCGCCGATCGGCCGGGTGTGCAGCGAGGAAGTGCCGATTCCCTATGCCGCCCATCTTGAGCAGGCGGCGATCCCGCAGCCGGCAAAGATCGTTGCGGCTGCGAAGGCGGCGCTGGGTCGAGTCTGAGGAGCGACGCCATGGCCGAGTTTCGCATGCCATCCCTGGGGGCGGACATGGAGGCGGGCACGCTCGTGGAATGGCTGGTCAAGCCGGGCGATCAGGTCAAGCGCGGCGACGTGGTCGCGGTCGTCGAAACGCAGAAGGGCGCCATCGAGGTTGAGATTTACCAGTCAGGCCAGATCGAGCAGCTGCTGGTCGATCTCGATACCAAGGTGCCGGTCGGCACCCCGCTGGCGCGGCTTCGGGGCGAAGGCGAAGTGCCCGCTGCCGCGGCGGTCCCGCCGGTCGGTCCCGCCGCTCCAGATGAAGCCCCGGCTGCTGCGGTGACCCCGATCCGTCCAGCCGCCGCTCCGGCCGCCGCCGTTGCTCCTGGCGCGGGCGCACGGGCGTCGCCGGCCGCACGGCGGCTCGCGGAACAGCGCGGCATCGACCTTTCGACCGTCACGGGTAGCGGTCCCGGCGGGGCGGTCACCTACGACGACGTCGAGGGCGCGCTCGGCAAGATTGCCGGCGAATCTGCGCCTGTGCCCGAAAAGAGGCGGGCTGCGGCGCTCGACCTCGGAGCGATGCGGACAGCCATCGCTGCCGCCATGGCGCGCTCGAAGCGGGAAATCCCGCACTACTACCTGGAGCACCAGGTCGATGTGACGGCCTCAGAGCGCTGGCTGACGGAGCAGAACGCATCGCGTCCGCCCGACAGCCGGCTACTCATGGGAGCGCTCGCCATCAAGGCTGTCGCCCTGGCCGCGCGCCGCTTTCCCGCCTTCAACGGTTTCCATCGCGACAACAAGTTCGAGGCCTCGCCAGCGGTGCATGTCGGCGTGGCGATCGCCGTTCGCGGCGGGGGGCTGGCGGCACCGGCGCTGCACGATGCCGATCAGCTGTCGCTTGACGAGCTGATGGGCCGGATGCGCGACCTCGTGCAGCGCACGCGGGCCGGGCGCATCCGCAGCTCGGAGATCTCCGATCCAACCATCACGGTGTCGAGCCTTGGGGAGCGTGGGGTCGAAGCGCTCTATGGCATCATCTATCCACCGCAGGTCACCATTGTCGGCATGGGCAAGGTGGTGGCACGGCCGTGGGTTGTCGACGGCGCTGTCGCAGCGCGCTCTGTTGTGACCATGACACTGTCCGGCGACCACCGCGTCACAGATGGACATGCGGGTGCATTGTTCTTGGCCGAGATCGGCAAACTCCTGCAGGAGCCGGACAAGCTATGAGCGACATCGACGTTCGCAAGGTGGTTCAGGAAGAACTCGGCAACATCGCGCCGGAAATAGACTTCGCGGCCGTTGATCCCGCAGCCGATCTGCGCGAAGCGATCGATATCGATTCCATGGACTTCCTGAACTTCATCACGTCCATCCATCGTCGCCTCAGTGTCGATATCCCGGAGGTCGACTATCCGAAGCTCATCACGCTTGACGGCGCGGTCGCCTATATTGAGTCAGCGGTCGCCTATATTGAGTCAAGTGCGCCCCAACGCGACCTTGAGCGGCGCCTTGGCGGCGACGGCCGGCACTGATCGTGTTTGTGCTGATCAGCTGTGCGGCAAATGCCGCCACAAGAGACTTGGTTAACGGCCAAAGGGGTCGGGCGGCGCGACGCCGGACTGCGCTTTCGCCGCCGGGCGTTGGGGGTATGGAAAAGGGCGGTGTCCGTTCCTATCTATCGCTCAGCCTCGCGTCCCCCCGTGCGAGGCGAGGTGCGGCATTCCAAGGACCTTCCTCCCCCGAGTCGGCGGATGCCGCGCGGCCGGCTGCAGGCAGCAGCCGGAGAACTATCGAGGGCACCCTGCAAGGGAAACCACGGGGTGCCCTCGATCTTTCCGACTGGCTGTGGCCACGTTCTCGTGCCTCGGCGTTGGCCGCCCCCCGCACACCTTCCATGACGCGACAAGCCGCCGCAAGCGCGAGCTGACTCCGGTCGCCGCCGCTGTTCACTGGCAAATCACAAGACCCTGCCGCGCGGGCAGAGAGGAGATTACGACGGCGCTCACTGTTGACGGCGCTGCAACACGCCATCGACTTCGTTGAGAAGGTTCTCCCGCATGGATACGGCTGAGCTCGAGGCGCACCTGCGCGAGGCTGAGGCCGGTGTCAGGCAGAGCGAGCAGCAGCTCGACCAGGCGATCGCCCTTCTCGCCCAGCGTCGCAGCGAGCTTACCCTCGCCGACCAGCAGCTCACCCGCTCGCTGCAGCTCGTGGACAAGGGCATTACCACGAGGGAGACGGTCGATCAGCGGCGTGCCGCCAAGCTTACAGCCGAAGCCGCTGTACGCAACGCGAGCGCGCAGATCACGCTCGCCAAGGCGATGATCGAATCGGCCACGGCCAAGGTCGAGCGCATCAAGACGGAGCTCGACGATGCCGTTCTGAGGGCGCCGCGCGCGGGGCGTGTGCAGTACCGGCTCGCCCTGCCGGGCGAAGTGCTGGCCGCTGGCGGCAAGGTTCTGACCCTGCTCGATCTGACCGATGTGTACATGACGATCTTCCTGCCGACCAAGGACGCCGGGCGGCTGGCGCTCGGCTCGGAGGCGCGCATCGTCTTCGATGCGGCGCCGCAGTACGTGGTGCCGGCACACGTCTCGTTCGTCGCCGCCGACGCCCAGTTCACGCCGAAGTATGTCGAAACCCAGAGCGAGCGCGAGAAGCTGATGTTCCGTGTGAAGGTCCAGATTCCGCGCGAGGTCCTTGAGAAGTACGCCACGCTGGTGAAGACGGGAGTGCCGGGTGTTGCCTACGTGAAGGTCTCGCGGCAGGCAACGTGGCCGTCACAGCTCGAGGTGAGGCTGCCGAATGAGGAAAGACGGGACCGGCACCGTCGCCGAGTTGCGCTCCGTCACCCATCGCTATGGCAAGACGCTGGCGCTCAGCGATGTCTCGGTCGCGATCGCCTCTGGCCGCATGATCGGCCTCATCGGGCCGGACGGTGTGGGCAAGTCCACACTGCAGGCGCTCGTCGCCGGCGTGCGGCGCATCCAGACTGGCACGGTGTGGACCCTGGGCGGCGATATTGCCGAGGCTCCCCACCGCCGTGCTGTCTGCAATCGCATTGCCTACATGCCGCAGGGGCTGGGCCGCAATCTCTACCCGACGCTGTCGGTCTACGAGAACGTCGACTTCTTCGGACAGTTGTTCGGCGAAGCGCGTTATGAGCGGCGCATCTTTGCCGAGTATGTCGAGGGACGTTCGCCATTTGCCATCGTCAAGGTGCTCAATCGTGAAGGCATTCCCGCGCCGCGCAGCGGAGCGTGGAACGCATCGACACTGAACGGCAGCCGGCAGCGCGAAAACGGCATCCCCTCAAATTCGCTGTACATCGGACAGTTGACCTACAATCGCCAGCACTTCATCAAAGACCCGGCCAACGGACGCCGGCAGGCGCGCAGGAATGATCGCAGCCAGTGGATGACGGCTGAGATACCCGAGCTGACTATCATCGACACGCAGACCTGGGAGGCCGCGCAGGCGCGCCGCCGAATGATTGGTGCCGCCCCGCTGACCCAGCGCCGCGGTCCGAAGCGCCTCTTGTTAGGATCGCCCAAATGCGAGGTTTGCGGCGCAAGCTACATCGTTATGACCAAGGACCACGTGGCTTGATCGGCATACCGGAAAAGGGGCACGTGCGATAACAACCGCACCATGCGGATGCGTGAAATCGAGCAGCGCGTGCTCACCGCGCTCAAGCAGCGTCTCTTGGCGCCCGATGCCGTCGCCACGGCGGTTGAAGCTTGCCCCCTCCTGTCCGAGCAGCCTTGTCAGTTGCTCGGTCGCTTGGCGAGACTGGACTCGGAGGCCCCGCGGCTGTGTAGCTGTCCGGCGGAGGTCTGCTTGGTGTGCGTGATCGTTCGACCGACGAGCAATAGAAAGCCCAGGAGAGACACGGACGTGAAGGCGGCCGCGGTGAGGAACGTGGCTTGCGGCCCGATCCAATCCCACAGTGCGCCCGCGATGATGCTGGCGGCGAGCAGCGCGAGGCCTGTGAGGAGATTGTACATGCCGAAGGCCGTGCCGCGCAGCTCCGCAGGCGCCGTGTCGGCGACGAGCGTGCTGAGGAGGCCCTGGGTGAAACCCATGTGCAGGCCCCAGAGGCCGACGCCGATCATGACGCCGACGACTTCCGACGAGAACGCCAGTACCAGGTCGGCCATCAGAAGTGAGGAGAGGCCAATGAAAAGGACCCGCGTGCGGCTGCCGTTGTCGGAGGCCACACCCGCGGGATAGGCGGCGAGGGCATAGACGAGGTTCATGACCACCATGACGGCGGGCACGAGCATCACGGGCAGTCCGGCTGATTGCGCTTTGAGCAGCAGGAATGCCTCGCTGAAGCGCGCCAGCGTGAAGACCATCGCGACCGCGACAACAGACCAGTACGCCCCGCCCAGGCGTTCGAGTTCGCCCCGGCTAAGGGGCGACTTGACCTGGCGCAATCCCGGTGGTCGCTCCGGCTCTTGCACGCCGAAGATCATGAAGCCAATCGCCAGGAAGGCGGGGAGGACCGCAAACCAGAAGACCGCCGTGATGTTATTGGCGAAGAGCCACATGAGCAGGATGGCGAGCAGCGGACCTGCGAATGCGCCACCGGTGTCCAGCGACTGGCGCAGCCCGAAGCTCGCGCCGCGCAAATGCTCAGGACTGATGTCTGCCACCAACGCATCGCGCGGCGCGCCGCGGATACCCTTGCCGACGCGGTCGATGAAGCGAGCAGCAACCAGCCAGCCAATAGCAGGAGCCAGCGGAAAGATCGGCTTGGTGATAGCTGCCAGTCCGTAGCCCAGGGCAGCGAGCGACTTGCGCTTCCCCAGGCGATCGCTGATGGCGCCGGAGAAGATCTTGACGATGGCGGCGGTGGCCTCGGCGATACCCTCGATGATCCCGACCGTGAGGGTGGATGCGCCCATGACCGTGACGAGGTAGATGGGCAGGAGCGCATGGATCATCTCCGAGGAGATGTCCATCAGCAGGGAAACGAAGCCCAATGCCCAAATGCCCGAAGGGATGGTCCGCAGGGTGGCAACGTCGAGCTTGGCTTTGGCCGGCTTGGTCACTGATGCAGCATGTCCTGACGCAGAACCGGTCGGTGGCGGTCTACCTCGCTGTTGCCGCCATATTGCCCCATGCTCCAGAGGCAGAGAGAGCGCTCATTCGACAATGAGGTTGATCTTGTAGCGCGTTCCGCCATTGAGCACCGCAACGATTTCGGCGATGCCCTGTTCGCTGCCGGCCTTGGCTCGGACGCGGATGATGCCGAGGCGCGAGTAGCCGGGACCGAAGCTCTCCGGCGCCAGCGCCACGGGAACTCCGTGCGCCCGGATCGAGCCGATCGGCCTGCCGTCGCTCAGGATGGTGAGGCTTCCATCTGCCTGCGGCTGCAGGTTCACCACGGAACGCGGCACGTCAGGAATGGTGACGAGAAAGTCGATCGGCACGGCGGCGTCCTCCTCCAGCTTGCGGCGCAGCCGGCTCACCTGGGTGTCGATGCTGCGGTCGAGCGCGGTTGCGGCGCGGCCGCGCGCCAGGTCGAGCAGCTGGTCGCGGCTGAGAACCCGCTGCGGGCGCTCCACCAGCACGATCAGGAGGTCGTATTCGCCGGTGCTGAGCGGCAGGACCGTTCCGTCATCGCGCACCAGCTCGCGCCGTCCCGTATCCAGGCGCCAGCGGTCGAAACGGTACTGCTTCGGCCGACGGGCGGGATCGGAGGAGGCGGGAGCGGCTTCGCGGCTCCGGCGCAGGACGGCCTTGATGCGGGCGATCAGCTCGCGGCTGCCGAAGGGCTTGGGCAGGTAGTCGTCGGCGCCCAGCTCCAGGCCGATGACGCGGTCGACCTCGTCACCCTTGGCGGTCAGCATGATGATGGGGATGTTTGATTGGCTGCGCAGGCTGCGGCACAGCGACAGGCCATCCTCGCCCGGCAGCATCAGGTCGAGCACGATCAGGTCGATGCGGCTGTCGGCCAGCACCTGGCGCATGGCGCGGCCGTCGGCGGCGGTGCTGACGCGAAACCCTTCCTTGGTCAGGGCGCGGGAGACCAGCTCGCGGATCTCACGGTGGTCGTCGACGATCAGGATGTCGGGCGCGCTCGGCATGGCGGAGATATAGGCGGCTCAATCCCATGATGGGGATGGGCATGATGGGCATGATGGGCATGGGGATGATGCACGGTCGCGGCCGGGGGAACGGACCGGCGCACGTGATGGGGATCAACGGCCGCTCGTTCGCCATGGACCGCATCGACGTGACGGCCAGGCTCGGGACGGCGGAGATCTGGGAGATCAGCGCCGGCGGCATGCCGATGGCGCATCCGTTCCACGTCCATGGCGCGAGGTTCAGGATCCTCAGCAAGGACGGCCGCAACCCGGCCGCGCATGAACCCGGCTGGCGCCGCGCATCGGCGGCGTGCTTGGCGTCGCGTCCCCGCACCCGCTGATATCCGAGGTGATTGTCGTCGATGATGGCTCGACCGACCAAACGGTGGAGGTCGTGCGGTCGTTCCCCACCGTAGAGCTCATTTCGCTTCCAGAGCGGTGCGGCAAGAGCCGTGCCTTCGCCGCTGGTGTAAGAGCCGCGCGGCACGACTACATCATGCACCTCGATGCCGACCTGACGCACTTGACGCCTGCAAACATCACGGCGCTCGCCGAGCCGGTGCTGTCTCAGGGTTATGGGATGTCGATCTCCGTGCGCAAGAACAGCCTAGCGATCTATCGGTAGCTGGGGCTCGATTTCGTCTCGGGCGAACGGGTCCTGCCGAAGCGGATCGTGGCGGCATGCCTCTCCGAGATCGACGCGCTGCCAGGTTTTGGCATTGAAGCCTACATCAACGCCCGCATCATCGAGGAGCAGCTCAGCATCGCGGTTGTGGTGCTCGACAACGTCATCAACACGCGCAAGGCGGTGAAGGTAGGCCGCTTGAGAGGGACGCTCGCCGACTGGACGACCGCGCTCGACGTGCTCAGGGTGCTGTCCCCGCTTGAAGTTGTGCGACAGAACTATCGCATGCTGTCTCTTGCGCACTTCGGGCGTGGACGAGGTTCTTCCTGAAGGCGGCGGCCGAAGCCTCCCACGAATAGCGCAGCGCCTTCTCCCGGCACTTGCTGCGATCGAGCGACAGACACGCCAACGCGGCTTGTCGCAAGTCCTCACCCAGCACGCCGTCGACGCCATCATGGATGATATCGCGCGGCCCCATTACGTCGTGGGCAGCCACCGGAATACCACAGGCGAGCGCTTCCAAGATGACAAGCCCGAAGGTGTCGGTGCGTGACGGAAAGACCATCACGTCACACGTGGACAGCCAGTCGACCAGGTCTTGGCCGTGCTGTAGCCGACGAAGAGGGCGTCGGCTCCGAAGCGTGCCTGGAGCCGGGTCCGCTCCGGCCCGTCGCCGATGACGAGCTTGGTGCCGGGCAGGTCGAGCTTGAGAAACTCGTCCGGGCTCTTCTCGGGTGCCAGTCTGCCGAAGAAGACGAACACGGGCTTGCGCAGCCGCGGCATGTCCGAGGGCGGCCTGCGGACAAAGAGGCTGGAGTCAACACCGAGCGGCCACAGCGCCACGTTGCTGAAACCGTCAGTCTCCAGCTCGCCCTTGAGCCTCGGCGTGGCGGCCATGGTGCCCGTCGCCGCACCATGGAAGATGCGCAGCAGCGTCCGCACGGGCCACAACAACAGGCGCATGTGGGCATGGGCGTAGAAGTGGAAATGGGTATGATACGAGCTCGAGAAGCGCCAGCCATATTCGCGGCAGAGCGCTCGCGCGCTCCAGCCGAGGGGACCTTCGGTTGCAATGTGAACGTAGTCCGGCGTCAGCCGCAGAAGCACGCGCCGGAGGCTCCCCCCTGGCGATACCGCAAGACGGACTTCAGGGTACCAGGGCAGCGGGAGCGAGCGGAACAGCCCGGGGTGTATGACGACCACCTCCCAGCCGTCGCGCTCCAAGCGCTGCTTGATCTGTCCCAGGGCGGTGACAACGCCGCTGACCTGCGGGTGCCAGGCGTCGGTCACGAGATGAAGCCTCATCGCCGAGCGCGCTCCTCGCTCTTTATGCTGCAACGGGTTAGCAAGCGTATTGACGCAGGTCCAGGCCACGTTGACGAGCGCCAACTCTGGCTGATGGCCGGCGCAGCCCGCAGGAACAGCAGTCGGGCTCCGCCATTGAGCTGTTCACTTGCTCTGTGCTCGCCCGGCGTCTCAACGAGACGTCTTGCGCTCCTTGGCATGGCGGCGCCAACCGATCACCGCGGACGCGGCCAGCGCTGTGAGCGACAGGAGCAGCCCCGTCACGTTCTTCAAGAACTCGGTGGCCGCGTCGAGGCTCCCGGCCAGCGTGTAGCCGAGACCCATGTAGGCGGCCGTCCACATGATCCGTCCAATCAGATCGAAGATCAGGAACGCATGGATGCGGTAGCGGTGCAGCCCGGCCAGCAGGCTGACGACCGAGCTCAGGTGCGAGATCAGGGTACGCGTGAGGAGGATCGTCACGCCGCCCCAGCGTTCGAAGAGGGCTTCGGCGCGCGCTTGGCGCGTGGACATGTAGCCGAGCCATCGTCCCCATCGCTGGAGGAAGCGCTCGCTGGCGGCGCGCCCGACCGCGTAGGCCGCCACGTCGCCCACGATCGATGCCAGGATCGCGATCGCACCGGCGATCAGCCAATCCATGCGCCCCAGCGCCGAGAGCGAGCCGGCAACGGCCGCGGACAAGCCGGTGGGGAGAGGCAAGCCGATCGCACCGAACAATAGGATGAGCCCGAGGATGGGGTAGCCGTAGACGAGGAGCGCGGAGAGAACCTGCTCCTCGACCCGCTCGAACCAGCTGGCTGAGCCCTGCACGTCCGGAGCAGCGTTGCTGGGGGCAACGTCGGCGATGACCTGCTGGACACGGCGAACATAGGAGAACGGCGAAAGGCCCTCGCGCTCGGCCAGAGACTTGAGGGCGGCGTCGGGTGATGTCTCAGCCGGCAGCGCGAGGCGAACGGCCAGCACGTCCTCGCGCACTCGAAAGGTGGCGGACACATAGCGCAGGGTCATCCAGGGGCGGATGGTGCCGCTCTGCGGCATCCCGACTTCATATGCCGACCGCAGCAGCAGGAACGAGGCATAGGTGCGCAATCCGAACCACAGCGAGGCAAGAAGGGAGACGATGAGGAGGGCGAGAGTGGCCCAGTGGCGCCAGGCTGAGATCTGCATGCGGTCGACCTTGTGTGTTGTTGCGACCTGGCTGCCGTCCTCCCTCTGGGTGGCTGCGCGGACCCGTGATCACTGGTGGCATCCGGCGCCGCGGCCTTTGCCCGGACGCACGGCATCGAAGCGACCCTTTTGGTCGTCGCTCAGCGTGTTGTAGAAGGCCTGCAGCGCAGGCCGCAGCGTTCGCACAGCGCTGAGCATCGCGTCGAGCCGCCTTTCCATCGTCTCGAGACGTGTAGTGGTGTGTCAGGCGACCTGCCGGGCATGCCTTTCGCACCGCCTCCTCGGCCTTGGCTGAGGAGGCCTTCTGCTCGTCGAAGGCGGCGTGCTGCGCCGCGGTCGGCTTCACCGCTCGTTCGATGCTGTCGATGCGAGCGCCTCGAGGCCGACACTCATGGGGTTGCCGATCGGCATAAACATGGCGCCTCTCCCTGATCTCTCCACCTTTGAACGAAGTTCGCGTCAGATTGGCTTCCCCCCTCTGCTGTTAGCGTTGATGCTGGTCAAACCTGCCGTCTGCGGCGCCGTGCACCATCCATTCGAAGAGGTGCGGCTTCCGGCAGCGGAGAGACGAAGCGGCAGACCCATGAACATGGCTCGCGACGCCCTGGTGGACATGGCGAAACCGGCGGCAGCGCCCGCCGTCCCTCTCGGGCTGACAACGGCGGAGGCGCGCCGGCGCCTTGCCGAACACGGACCAAACACCGTCCGGGAAGAGGCTCCATCCGGTGCTAGGCGGTTTCTTGCGAAGCTGTGGGGACCGATCCCGTGGATGCTGGAGGCCGCGATCGCCCTCCAGCTCGCGCTCGGCGTCTGCGTGGAAGCGGCGGTGATCGCCGCGCTCCTGCTCTTCAATGCCATCCTCGGTTTTGTGCAGGAAGGCCGCGCAACCGCCGCGCTGACGGCACTGAAGAAGAGACTCGCGCCGACCCCGCTCGTGCGCCGCGACGGAGCGTGGGGGCGATTGCCGGCGGCGGAGGTGGTGCCGGGCGACGCCATCAGGCTCCCTCTCGGGTCCCTGGTCCCGGCGGATGCGACCATCGTGTCGGGCTCGGTGCTGGTCGATCAGTCGATGCTCACCGGCGAGTCGGTGCCGGTCGAGGGAGATCTGGGCGGCTTGGTGTATGCGGGGTCGCTGGTCCGCCGGGGCCAGGCCGTCGCCGAGGTCACGGCGACGGGGGCCAGGACCTATTTCGGACGTGCGGACGAGCTCGTGCGGACCGCGCGTGCCGCGAGCACCGAGCAGGCAGCCATCTTCTCGGCAACCCGCAATCTGGCGGTGGTCAACGGCATCATCGCCATTTCGATCGTCGCCTATGCCTATGTCATCGCACTGCCGACGGCCGATCTGTTCCGCCTTGGCCTCACGGCGCTGCTGGCGACGATCCCGGTGGCGCTGCCCGCGACCTTCACGCCGTCAGCGGCGCTGGCGGGGCAGGTCCTTGTACGGCGCGGGGTCCTGCTCACGCGCCTCTCGGCTGCGCACGAGGCCGCCGCCATGGACCTGCTCTGCGCGGACAAGACGGGAACCCTGACCCGGAACACGCTGCAAGTTGCCGACGTGGTGCCGATGCCGGCGTTCGACCGCGACCGCGTCCGGGCCCTTGCAGCCTTGGCCAGCTCCGAGGCGGACCAGGACCCGATCGACGTGGCTATTCGTGCGGCCGCCGGCCCATCAGAAACGGCTGCGACCGGACGGCTGGTGCGCTTCATTCCTTTCGATCCGGCGTCCAGGACAGCCGAGGCGTTCGCCGCGGATCGCGAGGGTCGAGAGCTGCGCGTCGTCAAGGGCGCCTTCGAGGCGATCGACTGGGTAGCGGAGGTGCCGGCGGACGCGCGGAGCCGCGTTGACACCCTCGCCGCACAGGGACACCGGGTGATCGCTGTTGCAGCCGGGCCGCCGCAGGCCCTGCGCCTAGTCGGCCTGATCGCCCTGAGCGACCCGCCCAGCGAAGATTCGGCCGGGCTCATTGCGGCGCTCGGTGACATGCATGTCCGCACCATCATGGTGACGGGCGACTCCGCTGTCACGGCGGCGGCCATCGCCCGCAAGGTTGGTATCAGTGGCGGCGTGGCTCCCACGGAACGCTTGGCGAGCGTCATGGCGGTGAATCCTACGGCCGTCGCTCCGAGCTGCCTCGAGGCGGGCAAAGATGAGGTAGGCGACGATGAAGAATTCGTTGGGCACCCACACGCCGGAGGCGGCGCTGCCGCCACAAAGTGCTCAAACAACATATCGGCTGCCTCGCGCGCAACTTCCGGCGCGGTGATGACGAGCTGGATTTCGTGAGGCTGTTCGCGCAGGTCGAGGACAAGAAATGAGCAACAGGCTTTGCTCGTTGCGGACCATCTCGCGCACCCGCTCTGCTGCCTCGGGTGCGTAGCGCAAGTCCAGAACCAAGTCGCGGCGCTCGTGGCTGCGCAGCGCATCCCGTGTCAATGCGCCGATCCACGCAATCCGTTCCTTGAGTGCGCCGGGCGCCAGGGCACAGGCGATGGGCGGGGCCTCCGTGATGGTCATAGCTTGGCTTTCTCCTGTTCGAGCCGCGTGTCGACGCGACGTTGCCCATAACCTAGTTGTTCAAGTAACTTGAGGTTCAAGAGCAAAAAAAGGATTGCGAGAGTCAGGGCATGCCGAACCTGAAGATCGGAACCCTCGCGGCGCGGACCGGCACCAATGCGCCGACCATCCGGTACTACGAGGAGATCGGCCTGCTGCGCGCGGCAGACCGTCGGTCAGGCGGCCAACGCGTGTATGGGGATGCCGACGTGAAGCGGGTGACTTTCATTCGGCGCTGCCGCGAGTTCGGCTTCTCCATCGAACAGGTGCGGGCACTTGTGGCCCACGTCCAGGACCCACAAAGCTCCTGCATGCATGCGCGCGACCTCGCTCAGCAACATCTTGAGGCCGTGCGGGCGAAGCTTACCGAGTTGCAGGCATTGGAGCGCAGCATCTCGGCCTTCGTTGCGATCTGCGACACCTCCTGTGCCGACGAAGCGGTTGGATTCGCGTAGCATTCTGGTGTCGAAGCAGAGTGCGCGCGTCATGCACCGGATTCGCCGCCGTCGCCTTTCGAGTCGCATGCGAAGCTACGGCGAATAAAGTGGGCTAGACACCGCGCGAACGGCTCCTGTCTGAGACTCTCGGTTTCGCCTGGGAAGTGGCGGCGAGGGCTGGTCGCGTGACAGGTCGTCGAGGATCACACAGTCGGGTCCCGGCCCGCCGCCATGGCCGAAGCTACGCCGTTTCTCCCGGGCCTGTCACCCGTCTCAACCAAGTCGCTCACAACCGCGCAGGACGCCGGCAACCTCTCCTCGAACGGCAGGCTGGTGGTGCTGCGCGAGGCGGCCCGTCGCCTCGACCTCGCCGCGGTGATCGCCGACCCGCTCCCCGACAGGGCAACCCGCTGCTCGTCATCCACTCCTATCGCGCGATGGTGACCGCACGCATGATGGCGATCGCCGCCGGCTACGAGGATGCGGACGACCTCGATGCACTGCGCCACGATCCCGCGCTGATGATCGCCTGCGAGCGTGCGCCGGAGACCGGCCGCGAGATTCCGAGCCAGCCGACCATCTCGCGCCTGGAGAACCTCGCCGACACCCGCACGCTGTATCGGATCGGCACCGGCTTCATCGATCTGTTCTGCGGCAGCTACGCCCGCCCCCCGGCATCGATCGTGCTCGACATCGACGACACCGACGACATGGTGCACGGCCAGCAGGAGCTGGCACTGTTCAACACGCACGCGGGCGGGACATGCTTCCAGCCGATCCACATCTTCGAGGCGGGCTCGGGCAAGCCGA
>JBAPMW010000796.1:0-2451 GCA_049278815.1 Hyphomicrobiaceae bacterium | reverse complement strand
GAATATGGCAGGCCCGCCCAGCCACCCACGCCGGGGCTTCCGATGCCCCGGCGTAGCCGTTAACGTGCGAGCCCGGGAGATGGCCACGCAGGCTCCCGGGGCCAGCACATCGCCGCCAGGCCGGGAGATACGCGCCTCATGACCACAGCCAACTCTCGAAGCACCGACTACCCGATCGATCCGCTGTTCCTGCAGCGGTGGTCGCCCAGGGCGTTCACCGGCGCGACAATGCCGGAATACGATCTCCTGACCATTCTGGAGGCCGCGCACTGGGCGCCATCGGCCTTCAACTCCCAGCCCTGGCGCTTTATCTACGCGCGCCGCGACACCGAGCATTGGCCGAGGCTGCTGGGGCTCCTTACCGAGTCCAACCAGCTGTGGGCCAGGAACGCCTCCACGCTCATCATCCTGGTGTCCAAGACGACCATGCTGCGGCGCGGCGCCGACAAGGAGGTGCCGTCCTGGAGCCATTCGTTCGACGCCGGTGCGGCCTGGTGCAGCCTCGCGTTGCAGGCGGCGCGCTCGGGCTGGGCCGCGCATGGCATGGTGGGGTTCGACAAGGACCGCGCTGCCGCCGAGCTGGGCGTGCCCGACGGCTATCGGGTCGAGGTCGCCATTGCCATCGGCAAGCGGGGCGACAAGTCGCTGCTGCCCGAGTCGCTGCAGGCCCGCGAGCAGCCGAACGACCGGGTGCCCTTGCGGCAGCTGGTGGGCGAGGGGAGCTTCAAGGCCATCGAGTCCTGAGCGGCGGAGCCGTTTCGATGCAGGCCGAGTGTGAAGCGATGACAGATGCGCGGGCGCCGCGCGTCGCCGCCATCGTGCTCGCCGCCGGCCGCTCCACCCGCATGGGGGCCGAGAACAAGCTGCTGGCCGACATCGGCGGCAAGCCGATGGTGCGCTGCGTCGTCGAGACGGCGCTCGCCAGCAAGGCCCGCCCGGTGCTGGTGGTGACCGGTCATCAGGCGGATGAGGTCGCTGCGGCGCTGGCGGGGTGCGACGTGACGCTTGCTCCCAATCCCGATTACGCCACCGGCCTTGCCAGCTCCCTCAAGGCGGGCGTCCGCGCCGTGCCAGGCGAGTGCGCCGGCGCCCTGGTCCTGCTCGGCGACATGCCGCGCATCGCGCCTGGGCACATCGACATGCTGATCGAGGCGTTCGCGGCCGCGACGGATGCCATCGTGGTGCCGGTGCACAAGGGCAGGCAGGGCAACCCGGTCGTCTGGCCGCGGCGCACCTTCCCGGAGCTGCTGCAACTCGACGGCGACGCCGGCGCCAGGCGGCTGATTGCGGCGCACCGGGAGCAGGTGCGCGAGATCGGGTTGGCAACCGATGGAATCTTCGCCGACGTCGATACTCCGGAGGAATTGGCTCGGATGCGAAGGTAGGACCGTAGGGCGGATTAGCGGAGCGTAATCCGCCGTTTTGCGCGAAGAATGGCGGATTGCGGGCTTCGCCAATCCGCCCTACGCCAACGTCCTACTTCTTGTTCAACCTCGCAATCAAACTCGACGTATCCCACCGGCTGCCGCCCATCTGCTGCACCTCGGCGTAGTAGCCATCCACGATCGTCGTCACCGGCAGGCTGGCGCCGTTGCGCCTGGCCTCGTCCTGGCAGATGGCGAGGTCCTTGCGCATCCAGTCCACGGCGAAGCCGAAGTCGAACTTGCCCTCCGCCATGGTCTTCCAGCGGTTCTCCATCTGCCAGGACTGGGCGGCGCCCTTGGAGATGGTGTCCATCACCTTCTGCAGGTCGAGGCCGGACCTCTGGGCGAAGTGGATGCTCTCGGAGAGGGCCTGCACGAGGCCGGCGATGCAGATCTGGTTCACCATCTTGGTGAGCTGGCCGGCACCGGCCGGGCCGATCAGGGCGACCATGCGGGCGTAGTGGTCGATCACCGGCTTGGCGCGGTCGAACACGGCCTGGTCGCCGCCCACCATCACGGTGAGCGCGCCGTTCTGGGCGCCGGCCTGGCCGCCCGAGACGGGCGCATCGAGGAAGTCGAAGCCCTTGGACTTGGCGGCGGCATAAAGCTCGCGTGCGACGTTGGCCGACGCGGTGGTGTTGTCGATGAACACGGCGCCGCTCCTCACCGTATTGAAGGCGCCCTGGGGTCCAAGCGTCACCTCGCGCAGGTCGTTGTCGTTGCCGACGCAGCAGAACACGAACTCGGCGTCCCTGGCGGCCTCGGCGGGGGTGGGGGCGGTCTTGCCGCCGTATTCGTTGGTCCAGGACCCGGCCTTGGCGGCGTTGCGGTTGTAGACGGTGAGGTCGTGCCCGCCCTTCTTGGCGATATGCCCGGCCATGGGATAGCCCATCACGCCCAGCCCGATCCAAGCCACCTTCGCCATGTCGTCTCTCCCTGTGTGGAATGGCTGGGTGTCAGACCCGGGGTCAGACCCTGCGGGTCTGACCCCATGCTCCGACGCCACGTTGTGCCCTGGGGTCAGACC
>JBAPMW010000795.1:0-9679 GCA_049278815.1 Hyphomicrobiaceae bacterium | reverse complement strand
AACTTGACGAAGATGCGCTCGCGCTCGTTTTGCGGGATCCCGGGCCCGTTGTCGGCGACGCGCGCCTCGTAGAGGCTGTCGCTCAGGGTGCCCGAAACGCTCACCGTCGGCCTGGCGTTGGTGTTGTACTTGATGGCGTTCGAGATCAGGTTGATGAAGACCTGGGCGAACCTGTCGCGATCGCCGTCGATCCACGCTTCGCGGGCTCGGCTCGATCGCTTGAGCGTGACGCCGGCAGCACGCGCCAATGCCTCACAGCTTTCGAGCGCCTGGTCGATCGCCGTTTCAGGGTCGAACGGCGCGCTCTCCCAGGCAGGTTCGCCACTTTCCATCTATTTGAGGTCCAGTATTCCGTTGAGCAGCCGGGTCAGGCGGAGACTTTCGTTCTGGATGATACCCAGGAAGCGGAGTTTCTCGGCTTCGTCGATATCGCGATTGTTGAGCAGAATGTCGCTGAACGACCGGATCGAGGTCATCGGGGTGCGTACTTCATGGCTTACTTGGCTCAGGAACTCGTCCTTCTGGCTGTCGACCTCGCGAAGTCGCTGGTTCGCCTGCGCCAGCTCGGCGGCTGTCGCCTCGATCTGGCGAGACTTGCACTCCAGCTCGGCGGAGTAGGCCCGGATTTGCTCGGTCTCGCCGGCCAGCCGCTTGAGTTCTTCGACGCCGATCGTCTCGCTGGTCACCACGCGCGATACGAGCGATCGAGCGGAGGCCGCACCGACACTGGCTGCCAGCCGATTCTCGACCAGGGATATGAGCTCGTCGCTGGCGATGACGGCGCGTTCCTCGCTCTCGCCGCGGTCGAAAAGGTGAACGGCCTCGGCAGGGCCAAGGATGCGGTCGGCGATCTGGCGCAGTTCGGCAACCCGCGCCGTGCGACGAATGACGCGCAGCTCGCTTTCGGTCTGACGGCGAAACACGTCGATGAATAGCGTGGACTGGAGTCGCGCCAGCGGCGTCGCCTCGGAGAGCATGGAGCCGACGACAAACAGCGCGATATTGACGCTCATGCTCCAGAACGTCGCGTGCACGAGCGGATCGAAACCGGTGAGGCCGAACAGGGCATAGGGCTTCAACAAGCTCCAGCCGAAAGGCCCGTGCTCGATGACGCTTGCCGGCATCAGAAAGAAACCTCCGAAGCTCGGCAGGAACAGCGTATAGCCCCACACCAGGAAGCCGGCCACCAGACCGGCGCCCGCGCCCGCATGCGTTGCCGACCGCCAGTAGAGTCCGGGAGGAACTGCGCAACCCCGCAGAAGGAGATCAGCCCGATCGCGGCGAGCGCGTCGGAAGCTCCGCTCAGCCGGAAATAGAGGAGGCCGAGGAACACGATGAAGACGATGCTCGCCCGGCGTGCGCCGAGAATAAAGGCGCGGACGCTCCGGGCGCTCGCAGCAGGGAGGAGCGAGAAGCGGAGCGCCAGGGGCATTACGATATGATTGGAGATCATTGTCGACAGAGCGATTGACGAGACAATGACCATCGACGTCGCCGAGGAAAAGCCGCCAAGAAAGGCAAGCAGGGCAAGCGTATGCTGATCGGCCGCCACACGACATGCACGTCGTGTTCTCGTTGGCCGACCGCATCACCGTGCTGGCCCAGGGCAGGATCATCGCCGACGGCCCGCCCGCCGAGGTCAAGGGCAATCCGAAGGTGCAGGAAGCCTA
This sequence comes from Hyphomicrobiaceae bacterium, assembly GCA_049278815.1. Taxonomy (GTDB): domain Bacteria; phylum Pseudomonadota; class Alphaproteobacteria; order Rhizobiales; family Hyphomicrobiaceae; genus AWTP1-13. The sequence continues at coordinate 8,009 of JBAPMW010000795.1, read as the reverse complement.
CCTGGGAGGAACGCATTCATGAACGCGTCCGCATCGGTGGCGCGCGCCGGCGCGATGACGATGCCCGACACCTCGGAAGGAGCGGCGGAGCCCGCCTATTTCAGTGTGCGCGACATTCACGCCTACTACGGCGAGAGCTATATCGTCCAGGGGGTGAGCTTCGACATTGCCGAAGGTGACGTGGTCGCCCTGCTCGGCCGCAACGGGGCTGGCAAGACCTCCACGTTGCGCACGCTGGCGCGCGCTCTCGATCCGGAGCTGAAAGGCGGTGAGATCTGGCTGGATGGCAAGGCGATCCACAAGCTCAAGGATTTTCGGGCTGCGCAGCACGGCATCCAGCTCGTGCAGGAGGATCGCCGCATCATTCCGGGGCTGACGGTCGAGGAGAACCTGCAACTGGCGCAGATCGCCGAGCCGAAAGGCTGGCCGCTCGAGCAGATCTACGAGCATTTTCCACGGCTGGCGGAGCGGCGCAAGCAGGATGGTGTGACGCTGTCCGGCGGCGAGCAGCAGATGCTGGCGGTGGCCCGCGCGCTGGCGCGCGACATCAAGCTTCTCCTGCTCGACGAGCCCTACGAGGGGCTGGCGCCCGTCATCGTCAAGGAGATCGAGCGCATCGTCCATGAGATCAAGCAGCTGGGTATCACGACGATCATCGTAGAACAGAACGCGGTCGCGGCGCTGGAATTGTCCAATCGCGCGCTGATACTGGACGACTCCTCGCGGGTATTGAGGAGTAAGCGACCCCTGTCGCGTGCCTCGATGGCAGGCGCAGGCGGGCCGGATTGGGTCTTGTGTCACGAGCATCGCCTACCGGCGGGGCCGGTGGCATTGGCGGCTGGCGAAGGAAGGATTGCCGATTCACAGCAGATGGAAAGCGCTCTAGGTCTAGGAGGATTACCTCACAGCGACCGCGCCACCAGCTCCTTCATGATCTCCGTCGTGCCGGCATAGATGCGGTGCACGCGGGCGTCGGCGAAGGCGCGGGCGATGGGGTACTCCAGCATGTAGCCGTAGCCGCCGAACAGCTGCAGGCAGGTGTCGAGCACCCTGTTGTCGAGCTCGGTGAGCCACCACTTGCCCATCGCCGCGGTGGTGGCGTCGAGCTTGCCCTCCAGGAACAGCTCCAGGCAGCGGTCGAGGAACACGCGCGCCACCGTCACCTCGGTCTTCACCTCGGCCAGCTTGAAGCGCGTGTTCTGAAAGTCGGCGATGGCCTTGCCGAAGGCCTTGCGCTCGCGGGTGTAGTCGACCGTCCACTGCAGCGCCGCCTCCATGATGGCAACAGCGCCGATGGCCACCAGCAGGCGCTCGCGCGGCAGCTGGCTCATGAGGCAGGCGAAGCCGCGGCCCTCCTCGCCCAGGACGCTGGAGGGCGGCACGCGCACGTCCTCGAAGAACAATTCCGCCGTGTCCTGCGCGTTCTGGCCGATCTTCTTGAGGTTGCGGCCGCGCTTGAAGCCGGGACGGTCGGTCTCGACCAGCACCAGCGTCACGCCCTTGGCGCCGGCCGAGGTCTCGGTCTTGGCCGCCACGATCACCAGGTCGGCGATGCCGCCGTTGGTGATGAAGGTCTTCTGCCCGTTGATGACGAGCTCGTTGCCCTTGCGCAGCGCCGTGGTGCGGATCGCCTGCAGGTCGCTGCCGGTGCCGGGCTCGGTCATGGCGATGGCGGTGATGACCTCGCCTTTGGCCATCCTGGGCAGCCAGGTGCGCTTCTGCTCCTCGCTGCCGTAATTGAGGATGTAGGGTGCGACGATGTCGGAGTGCAGGCGGAAGCCTGGCGCGGCGTACACGCGCTTGGCCATCTCCTCGATCATCACCGCGCTGAACAGGAAGTCGGCGCCGGCGCCGCCGTACTCGGTGGGGATGTCGGTGAGCAGCAACCCCGCCTCGCCGGCCTTGCGCCACACCTCGCGGCTGACCTGGCCCTCCTTCTCCCAGCGCTCGTAGTGCGGCGCGATCTCGGCCTCGATGAAGGCGGCGACAGTCTTGCGGAAGAGCTCGTGCTCCTCGCGGTAGATCTTGCTTGGAACGGTCATTGGACGTTTTTCCCGGGATGGTGTCAGCCTCGGAAGGCCGACGCCTCCCTCTTGCTGCTTTATCAGATGATTGACAGCTGTTGACAGTCTTGGCCTCCCCAGTGCGCACCGATCGGGCGGCCGTTTCAATATACAACTTGACGCAGCAGATTCTCGCACATACAAGCCTGCACATTCTCATTCAAACGGCATCAGAACATCTGCCGAAATACCAAAGCGAGGTCCGTCATGGCGCGCAAATCGGGCATGCCCGACGAGAAGATCAAGGATTTCACATCGCTTGCCGACCACGACGCGAGCATCGCCAAGGAAGGCCAGATAACGGTTCTCACGTTCGACACCTACGCCATCCGGCGCATCATCCACAATGGCGAGCCGTTCTACTCGGTTGTGGATTCGGTGGGGGCGCTCGCGGAGACACAGGCCAAGGACGCCGGCGCCTACTGGCGCAAGCTCAAGCAGCGTCTCCTGGAGGAGGGAGGAGAGCAGGTCGTGACAGATTGTCACGAGCTGAAATTGCCCGCCGCGGATGGCAAGGGCTACCGTACGGACTGCGCCAATATCCAGACCATGTTTCGTATCATCCAGTCGATCCCGTCCAAGAAGGCGGAGCCTTTCAAGCAGTGGCTGGCCAAGGTCGGCTTCGAGCGCATCCGCGAGACGGCTGAGCCGTCGCGCATGGCCAGGCGCATGGTTCAGGCCTATCGCGACCTCGGCTACTCCGACGATTGGATCGACGAGCGGCTGCAACAGGCTGTCGCCGATGCGCAGTGGGATGAGGAGCTTGGCACGCGTGGTGTCAAGGAGCAGAGCAAAGCTCCCGTGCGGGCAGCGGTGCATCAGGAGGCCTTTGGCCTCTCGCTGAAGAAGCACCGCTTGGTGAAGGGCGCGACGGACAATAGCGATCTGCCCGACCGGATGAACAACATTGAGCTGCTGATTGACCGTCTTGCCAAGACTGCGGGTACGGAGATTATGCGGGCACGTGGCACGCAGGAGCACGACGAGACGCGGACGGCCGCGCTGGATGGAGCCAAGATCGCCGGTGACGCCCGCAAGGGCATCGAGACCCAGACAAAGCGATCCATCATCACCAAGGGGCGCGATTTGCCGGCGGTTGCAGCGGATCGGAAGGCGTAGCAAACGAAGCTTGACGGCAATTGACACTGTCCGCCCGGCACACAGGACAATGAAGCGCGTATGCCCTACGAGGTCCCCTCCTCCTCGAAGGTGTAGTCGAAATCGCAGTGACTCGCGCCCTGCATGATGGTCTGGGTGCGCTTGAGCTTGATGCGCTCATCGTAGCCCTCGCAGAAGGTGCCATCGCGCTGGCACGAGAGCAGGTGGCCGATCTCGCCCAGCCCCATGGCGCGGTACATCTCGGCGTACTTGCAGCGCGTGACGTTGTAGCGGTAGCGGGTGGCGCTCTCCTCGATCACGTCGCGCTCCAGGGCGCCGCCGCGCGTCCACGCCTCCTGCCGGCCGATGAAGGTGGTGAGCGTGGTCTTGCCGCCCACCTTGGCGGCCATCTCGCCCGCCTGCTCCATGGCCGACCGGCGCACCGCCTCGGCGATGGTGCGCTGCGCCGTCTCCATGCCGTGGCTCGCTTTCAGCGTCTCGTAGACATGCTTGAGAATCGCCGCCTCGATGCGGCGCATCTCCAGCATAGCCATGGTTTCGGTGTCCGACATTCGCGCTAGCCCTCGGAGACGCTCAAAGAAGCACCCTTCCACCCAACTTTGCAACGCAAAGTGGTCATATTCGCCCGGCACGATATGGATGCTGCCGGGATCGACTGGGTTGGTCTCGGCATCTTCTTCATCCGTTGATTTGAGCCGATCGTAGCAGCGGGGGACGATCCATGCAGCCGCCGATTCGCCGGGACGCGTCCGGGCCTCGTCATGACAGCGCCGCCCGCCATTGGGCGCCGCTCGCCCGCTTCATTGCGGCCGAGGCCCGGATTGGCGCTTGGGCGGAGCGCCGGGTGCCGACCCTTGTCCTTTACGAGCTCACCCGCTTCGGCATCAAGCAAGGCTGGGCCTGCCTGTTCGGGGCCTTGATGCTGGCGCTGCTGGTTGCCACCCACTTTCTCTATCCGCGTGGCGCCGGGCTGGCGCGCTACGACTTTCTCGTCGTTGCCGCAGTCGCCATCCAAATGGCGATGCTGGCCTTCAAGCTGGAGACCTGGGAGGAGGCCAAGGTCATCCTCCTGTTCCACGCGGTCGGCACGGCCATGGAGATCTTCAAGACCGCCGTCGGCTCCTGGATCTACCCCGAGCCCTCGCTCCTGCGCCTCGGCGGCGTGCCGCTGTTCACGGGCTTCATGTATGCCGCCATCGGCTCCTACATCGCCCGCTGCTGGCGGCTGTTCGACTTCCGCTTCACGCACCATCCGCCGCTGCGGGCGATGGGGCTGCTGGCCGCCGGCATCTACGTCAACTTCTTCGCCCACCATTACGTGGTGGACGCGCGCCTCGCCCTGTTCGCGATCACCGCCCTGCTTCTCGGGCGGTGCTGGGTCCACTTCAAGGTGTGGCGGGAGCACCGGCGCATGCCGCTGCTGCTGGGCTTCGGCCTGGTGGCGCTGTTCATCTGGCTCGCCGAGAACATCGGCACCTTTACCGCCGCCTGGGTCTACCCGCACCAGCGCCACGCCTGGGAGCTGGTCAGCCTCGGCAAGCTCGGCGCCTGGTTCCTGCTGATGATCATCAGCTACGTGCTGGTGGCGCTGGTGAACCGGCCGCAGACGTGGGTGTCAGACCCTCTGGGTCTGACACCATTGATGGCGATCAACGCCCGAAGCTCGGTGATCATGCGCTTTGGCCGATCTATCGGCTGGACTAGCCGCGCTTCGGCGCCCAATCCGCGTCGGTGTCATGGTCGGGATGCTGATGGCTGACGATCCCGGCCATCTCCTCGGCGCCGGTGTTCTCCAAGGTGGTCTTGGCTGGCAGCGCGCCGATTTGGTCGACCCAGTCAAGCTGCGACTCCGTCCCCACCTCGTAAGTGGGCGCAACGCGCGAAGAATCGTCGAACGCGCCGCCCGTCAGCTCGATCACGGGCCCGCCGATCTCGCGGTAGCTCAGCGGTGTGCCGCAGGCGGCGCAGAAGTCGCGGACGGCCCGTGACGAGGACTGGAACGTCGCCGGTGCCCCTCGCGTCCAGGCGAAGTCGCCCCATGGCACCTCGGCCAGCACGGCGAACGGGCCGCCCACCGCCTTCTGGCACATGCGGCAGTGGCAGAGGCCGATCCGCTTGGGCTCGGCGTAGACGGCAAACCGCATGGCGCCGCACTGGCAGCCGCCGGTGTGGAGGGGGGCTCGCTCGGTCATGCGCTCACCGTCCCGTTGCTGGCCAATACGCCGCTCCATCACTATCGTTGCGAGGGCAGCCTCGCAAGGCTACGGTGCCCCCCGTTTTACCGGAGGCCTTCCATGAAAATGCGCGCCGCCGTCATCCGCGAGACGATGAAGCCCCGGCCCTATGCGGAGTCCAAGCCCTTCGCCATCGAGGAGGTGGAGCTGGAGGCGCCGGGCGAGGGCGAGGTGCTGGTGCGCATCAAGGCGGCGGGCCTGTGCCATTCCGACCTCTCCACCGTCAACGGCGACCGTCCCAGGCCGATGCCCATGGTGCTGGGCCACGAGGCGGCGGGTGAGGTGGTGGAGCTCGGCCCCGGCGTGAAGGGCCTCGCCGCCGGCGACCACGTCATCCTGGTGTTCGTACCAAGCTGCGGCGGCTGCGTGCCCTGCATGGAAGGCCGCCCCGGCCTGTGCGAGCCGGCGGTGCCGGCCAATGCGAGCGGCACTCTCGTCACCGGCGCCAGGCGCCTCAGCGTGGGCGGGCAGCCGGTGAACCATCACATCGGCGTCTCGGCCTTCGCCGAGTATGCCGTGGTGTCGCGCAACTCGCTGGTGAAGGTCGACAAGGACCTCCCGTTCGAGGAGGCGGCGCTGTTCGGCTGCGCCGTCGTCACCGGCGCCGGCGCCGTGTTCAACACGGCGAAGCTGCCGGCTGGAGCCTCCGTTGCGGTCGTCGGCCTGGGCGGCGTCGGCCTTATGTCGATGCTGGCCGCACGCGTGGCGGGATCGCGCGAGGTGATCGCCATCGACACGCTGGACGACAAGCTGAAGCTCGCCAGGCAGCTGGGCGCCACCCACACCGTCAACGCCACCAGCCCCGATGCAGTCGAGCAGGTGAAGGCCATCACCGGCGGCGGCGTCGAGTTCGCCTTCGAGATGGCCGGCTCGGTGAAGGCGCTGGAGCTGTCCTACAGGATCACCAGGCGCGGCGGCACCACGGTGACGGCAAGCCTGCCGCACCCCGACGCCCGCTTCGCCGTGCCGGCGACCAATCTCGTGGCGGAGGAGCGCACGCTCAAGGGCAGCTACATCGGCAGCTGCGTGCCCGGCCGCGACATCCCGCGCTACATCGCGCTCTACCGCTTGGGGCTGCTGCCGGTGGACCGCCTTCTCAGCGAGCGCATCGGCCTCGACGACATCAACACCGGCTTCGACCGCCTGGCCGACGGCGCCACGGTGCGGCAGATCCTGCTGCCGTAGCAGCAGCAGGCCCCCGCCCTACCGCTAGGCTAGGGCGTTCACACAAGTCGCTGAGTGTCTTGCCGACGAGCGAGTGCTACGCGGCGGTTCGCTCGGAGGGTGCCGCGGGGACTCCTCCCCCTGCGACGGTGTGCCTCGATCCGGCAATCCGACTCAAAGCGGCCGTCCCATCACGAATTTTTGCTGCATTGCGGCATCAGTGCGACATTATTTACACTTTCTGCTTGCCAAACGCGCAATCTGCGCCTAGTCTCAGCACGCTCATGATCATCTCAACTCTGAGAGTGGGCCCTTGGGGTCCGCTCTTTTTCTTTTTGGGATGCCTCTTGAGCGTGCGGGTCCCACTGCCAGATATGTCCAGAAGGTGAGGCACGTGATCGGCGCGGTGTCTGAGACGCGCTTTGTCAGCGAGGCCGGAGTTGCCGCCCAGATTGCGGGTTTGATCGAGCCGACCCTCAACGAGATGGGCTTTCGCCTCGTTCGCGTCATCATCTCGGGCCGCAACGGCACCACCGTGCAGATCATGGCCGAACGGCCCGACGGCACCATGACGATTGACGACTGCGCGGACGTCTCGCGCCAGCTTTCGCCGTTGCTCGATGCCCACGATCCGATCTCCGGCCACTACACGCTGGAGATTTCTTCACCCGGCATCGATAGACCGCTGGTCAGGACCTCGGATTTTGTGGCATGGGCAGGCCACGAGGCGAAGGTCGAGACCAGGGAGCCGGTCGGCGGCCGGCGCCGGTTCCGCGGCCTCCTGAAGGGGCTGGACGGAACGCAGGTGCACCTGGAGGTGTCAGCCGACCAGGGCGGACCGGAGGTCAGGCTGCCGCTCGACGCGGTCCTTGAGGCGCGGCTGGTGCTGACGGACGAGCTTGTTCGCGAGACGCTCAGGCGCACCAAGAAGGCGATGGCCAGCCAGTCGGGATTTGGGTCGCCGGAAGCGCAGGCAGAGCCGGACGCCAGCGGTCCGAGCGAGGCGCGCGCCCGCGGCTGAGGTGGAAGTGAGGAGGATGCCATAGCGATGGCGCAAGTAGGCGTGAGCGCGAACCGGCTGGAGCTGCTGCAGATCGCAGACGCGGTGGCGCGTGAAAAAACCATCGATCGCAAGATCGTCATCGAGGCGATGGAGGACGCCATCACCAAGGCGGCCAAGTCGCGCTACGGCGCCGAGAACGATATCCGCTGTGAGATCAATCCCAAGACCGGTGAGACCAAGCTGACGCGCGTGCTGACCGTGGTGGAGACCGTTGAGAACGACTCGACGCAGGTCACGCTCGCCGAGGCCCAGCGCCGCAAGCGCGATGCCGTCATCGGCGACCTGATCGTTGAAGGGCTGCCGCCCTTGGATTTCGGCCGCGTCGCGGCGCAGAACGCCAAGCAGGTGATTGTGCAGAAGGTGCGC
>JBAPMW010000794.1:0-4630 GCA_049278815.1 Hyphomicrobiaceae bacterium | reverse complement strand
GATTCGAACCCTCGGTACGCCTTTACAGCGTACAATGGTTTAGCAAACCACCGCCTTCAGCCACTCGGCCACAGCTCCAGCTAGTGCCAAATTGGTGCAAAAAACGCGCTAAGTCACTGAAAATCGTCACTTTTCCTGCGGTCTAGCAAACCACCGCCTTCAGCCTCCCGGCCGCGTCTCCCGCGCTGTTCTATCGAGGTTTTTGGCTCCTACTGCAAGGGAACATTTCGCGAATTGGTACGGGAACGGTACGGGAGGCAACCGAACAGTGCGACCCGCAACGCATCACAGCCGGACCCTCGCGAGAGTTCTGCGCTGGCTTCGGCTGGCGGAGTCGGTGGCGGGTCCCCTCACGGGCGCGCGGGGCGACGCTATTTCTGGCGCTGGCGTGGGCGTTGCCTATTTCAGCCGGTCGAGTGCAACCATCAGGCTCTCCGGCATTTTAAGTGGGTAGCCTGAGGTCGAGCTGAGCTGCGATACCTGTCATGGGCGCGGCTTGTTGCTGCTACCCGCGCCGCCCCCCCGAGGCAGCTCCAGCTGCTCAGTCCACTAGCGGAATAGGCTCGTCGCTGAACGTCCGATTGTAGAGTCTGAGCACTTCGGAGGCGACGAAAACTCGGTTTCGACGATGGCCGGTCTTCTCCGTCAGCACCTTGGCCTCGATGAGTTGATGTGCTGCCACGCTGGCCGCTTGCGCGCTGACATCCAGCTCGGAGGCCAAGCGCTTGATGGTCACGACTGGAAAGCCTACGAGCAGGTCGAGAGCCCGTCTCGCTGTCGAATTCTTTCTCCAGGAGTGCCGGTTGTTCCAGTCCACGTAGAGGCGGAACAAATCGCTGTGCGCTGTCTCTGCCATATCAACGGTTGCGACGATTGCGCGGGAGAGCACCTCGATCAACGGCGCGTATTCCAGCCGTTGCTGTGCGGCACGAAGACCGTCCATGTAGGAGGGCCGATTCGCCGCGATGTAGGCCGCCAGGTACAGGGGCGTGTGGCCGTCTGCGGCCATCATCAGCGGAAGCAGAAGGCGCCCGGTGCGTCCGTTCCCGTTGGGAAACGGATGGATGGCCTCAAAGTGCGCGTGCGCAATCGCCATGCGTACAACGATGCTCTGGTTGACCTGCTGAAGCCCCACGCACCGCAGATAGTCGATGTGGTGCGCCAGACAGGTGCTAATGTCCGCAGGCGGCGTTGGATTGTAGATCGACTGGGCGATGTGCTTCCCGCCGCCGATCCAAACCACGTGATCGCGGATTCTCCCGGGCTCGTTGCGGTAGTCGGGATCGTCCTTGACCACCTCCCTTTGGAGGTCCCGGATGAGACCAACCGAAAACCCGTCGCATCGGTTTCGCTCGATCTGGCCGAGCGCGCGCTCAAGTGCCCAGGCGTAGCTCCGCACTTGCCTGCCTTCGGCGTCCTCCTCATCGTCGGATTCCTCCATCTCCAGGAGGTGATCCAGCGTGCTGTACGTTCCCTCGATAGCCGATGAGGTGACCGCTTCCTGGCGAACCAACACGCGGCTCAGGAGGAAGTGGTTGGGATAGGTCTTTGCCAGAGCGTCGGCTCTACCGATGCTGGCGATGGCAGAATCCAGGGCTGCACGCGCCGCACCCAAGGTCACCGGCTCCTCAGTCGGCGGGAGCGGGACGACACCGTAGTGGTTGTCCCAAGGCTTAGGGTATCGCTTGAGCTGCTCGCGTACCAAGTGCGTCAGGTGATTTCGGTTCACTGCGAGAATCCTTGAAGACGGACGCCGACGCAGCACGCATAATCAAGGTTGTGATGCTAACCTTGATTATGATGGCGATTCGCCGGGACGTATTCAAGGCTCCTTTTCGTCATGCGACATGCAACCTGCCACGGCGGTGTGGGAGGCGTTTCCCCCTTGGTGGGCCTTGCCGCCGGATGGCCACGGAGCCGCGGACTTCCGACGTCTCGCCGCAAGCCTCGGGCGGCAGGGCTGGCCAAGGCCATGCTCCGCGGTTCACTGCGAGAGCAGAAAAGCACCGCTACGATCCGTTGGCCGAGTTGGCGGGGTCTGCCTGGCTGCCGTTCAACTCGGCCAGATAGTGGCCGCCCGGCAGGTGGACGTAGCCGATGCGCCATGCCACCGGCTGATGTGTGCCGAGGAGAAACAGCACGCAATCGAGCAGCAAGACCGGCGTGCCGGACGCGACGTCGAGCAGACCGCTTACATCGGCTGTCGGCACGCAGACCGAGACGCGCTCCAGGGCCTTGCCGAGCAGCAAGCCGTTCCAGGGAGCGAGCGCACCGATGCCATCGGGGATGTTGCTCCTGTCGGCCAGGCGGGGGTACAGCGCCGCCGGCAGCGTCACATCTGCGACCAGGAAGCTGCGTCCCCTGTAGCTTCTGACCCGTCGGATGCGATAGACGCCGTCGCCGGCCCGCAGGTTCAGTCGCGAGCATTCCAGCTCGCTGGCGGAGCCTTCACTGACGGTCTGTGACATGATCTGCCCGGCAACGCTCTCTCCGTCAGCATTGCGAATTCTGATGAAGCGACAAACCACCTCCTCGGAGGTCGGGTCGTTGACGAACGTCCCGCGTCCCTGGCGCCGGGTGATCAGCCTTTGCGTTTCCAGCAGCTCCAGCGCCTTGCGCACGGTTCCCGCGCTGACACCCATCTCAAGCGCCAGGTCTGCTTCATTCGGGACCGCGGACCCCGGCTTCCACTCTCTGCTGGCAATGCGTTGCGCGAGCGTGTCTCGTACCTGCTGATAGAGCGCCTTGGCGGACAACCGACCATTCGACAACATCGTCATTCCCCCAATATTGCGTGCTTTTGCGATTGCGGAACAGCGTGGCCTGACAGCATTTCACACATCGGATCATACGGCAACAAACCGGTGAGCGGCCGCCTTGGGGACGGCCGTCAACGCCGACCGCGAGTCCCCGCCCGGGCCGCCCCCGTCCTTATCCTTCCCTCAGACAGGAGCCTCGGAGCCGGCTGACCGTGGCAGCCATTTTGGGTGACGCCGAGCAGCGGCATGGCGTCTTGCGCCGGCATCGCGAGCGACGGTGAATGGTCGTGTGGGGACAGGGTGGAGGGCTCGCGATGCGCGGCGATTCCGACGGGGGTCTGGACATCCCCACGCCCATGATCGAGGGTCTTGCGGGCGCGGCCTGAGGACCGGCTCGGGCGCAGTCGTTACGCATTGGGCACCTCGCCATGGACATGACCGATCGCGGGCTTTCCGAGGAGCAGCGGCTGGCGCGGGCGAGCTGCCGCGCGTTCGTCGACGACACGGTCATCCCGTTCATCCGGCAGAATTGGCAGCGCGAATGGCTGATGGATCCCGACGCGCGCCTGCCGCGGGCCATCCTGGAGGGCGCCGACAGGATCGGCATCCGTACGCTGGGAGTGCCCGAGGAATTCGGCGGCGCTGAGCTCGATCCTGCCACCGAGGTGCAGACCTTCGCCATCATCGCCGAGGAGATCGCGCGCGGCGATGCCGGCCTCGCCGACAAGCTGGTGCAGAACTGGAAGGTGTCGGTGCTGTTGCGCGAATTCGCGCCGCGACACCTCCAGGAGCGATGGTTCCCCCGGCTGGTCGCCGATCCGGGCTTCCTGCTGGCGCACTGTCTCACCGAGCCGCGCGGCGCCTCCGACCGGTGGCTGCCGTACAACGTGCCGGAGGCGGCCATGCACACGCGCGCCGTGCTCCAGGGCCAGGACTGGGTGATCAACGGACGCAAGCAGTTCATCTCCAACGGCTACGATTCCGGCCTGCTCGTGGTCTACGCCAACACCAACCCCAACGTCGGCATGCTGCAGGGCACGTCGAGCTTCCTGGTGCCGCGCGATACGCCGGGGCTCACGATAGCGCGCTGCAACGAGACCATGGGCGGCCGCTTCATGAACAACGGCGAGCTGGTGTTCGAGGACTGCCGCGTGCCGGCCGATCACCTGCTGGTGGAGGGCGTGGCGCTGGGCACCGCCGGTATCTACTTCCGCCCCGGCAAGATCATCCAGGCCGCCAAGAACCTGGGCGTCGGCATGGCCGCCTTCGAGCGCACCGCCGAATACGTACAGAATTACACCCAGGGCGGCCGCATCCTGATCAAGCACCAGGCCGTAGCGCTGCGGGTGGCCGACATGGCGACCAGGCTTGCCGCGGTGCGGGCGCTGCTGGGCTCCGCAGCGCGGGCCGTGGACGAGCGCGCGCCCGAGGCCGAGCAGCTCTGCAACATGGTCAAGGTCTTCGCCTCGGAGGAGATCTTCAAGGTGGCGCAGCACGCCATGGAGTTGCACGGCGGCAACGGCGTGATGCTGGAGTTCGGCATCGAGAAGCTCCTGCGCGACGCAGCCATCTTCCTGCACATGGACGCCACGGTGGACATCTCGCGCTTCAAGATCGTCAAGGCCATGTTCCCCGCCACCGCCGGCGCCTATGCGGGGCCGGAGGGGTGAGCGGAGCCGCATGGTGTCAGACCGGAGGGTCTGAAACGAAACGCCAGACCGAGGCGCCGCCCGGATCCCCCCTCTCCCCGCTCTTCGCGGGGAGAGGGCTAGAGCGCTTTCCACTCGATGTGGATCGCGCCGGGACCTGTCTTCGGAAAGGTGCGTCGTGCGCCCCTTTGCAGAGCACTCGACGAGGATTGTGAGGGGAAG
>JBAPMW010000793.1:0-3027 GCA_049278815.1 Hyphomicrobiaceae bacterium | reverse complement strand
CACGGCGCGCTCCTCAAGAACGAGCAGGACGTGCACCTGTTCGAGCGCCTGGCGTTCCTTGCGAGGCGGCCGGACAAGGGGTAGCAGTCCGTAGGGTGCAATAAGCGAAGCGCATTGCTACCCGTGTCGCGCAAATCGGTGCAATGCGGCTGACGCCTGATTGCATCCTACGTGTACGGGCCGTTTCATGATCAACGAAGCACCGTTGGCGAAGTTCGAGCCTCTTGCGGAAGGGCTCGTCAAGCCGATCTATGCCGACTACAGCTTCGGCAACATTCCCGACACCGTCGAATTCCTTCTCACGGGCGCCAGGCGCGGGCCGCTGCTGCCGGCCGACTGCTTCGGCGGGAGCTACCCTGAGCCGAAGAAGGTCGTGCTCGTGCTCGTCGACTCGTTCGGCTGGCAGTTCTGGCAGGAGCACCACCGCCGCTTCCGGACCACCTCGCGCATTATCGAGAACGGCACGCTGACGCCGATCTCGGCGCTGTTCCCCTCCACCACCGCGGCGTCGGTGTCGACGCTGAACCTGGGCGTGCTGCCCAGCGCGCATGCCTGCTACGAGTGGAACATCTACATCCCGGCCTACGGCGAGGTGATCCAGTCGCTTGCCTTCTCGCCGCTGGGGCGGCGGGCGACCGATGCGTGCCTCGACAAGGGCTACGACCCGGGAGCGATGCTGATGGTGCACGAGACGGTGCACCAGCGGCTGGCGCGGGAGGGCGTGCGCTCGGTCCAATTCGGGCACCGCGACTATGCCGGCTCCGCCTACAACCGCATCGCCTCGGGCGGCGCCGAGATGGTGGGCCACAGCACGCTGGCCGAGGGGCTCGTGCAGCTGAAGGAGGCAATCGGGGCGGTGGACGGCAAGGCCCTGCTCGGCTTCTACTGGGCGGCCATCGACAGCATCGCCCATGGCTACGGGCCGGGCACGCCCTACCACGCCGCCGAGATCGCGGCCTTCTGGCACGTCTTCGACGAGGTGATGCAGGACGTCGACAGCGCCGACACGCTCTATCTCATCACGGCAGACCACGGCCATGTCGGTGCCGACGCGCGCCAGACCCTCTACCTCAACAAGCGGTGGCCGGAGCTCAGCGAGGCCTTGCCCATCAGCCCCACGGGCAACCCGATCTGGCCCAACGGCTCCCCGCGCGATGTCTTCCTGCACGTGCGGCCGGAGCGGCGGGCGTGGGCGCTCGGCCTGCTGCAAAAGGAGCTCGCCGATATCGCCCACGTCATGGCCATGGACGCCGCCGTGGAGCAGGGCCTGTTCGGCCCGCAGCCGGTGGGCGAGGAGCTGCGCCGGCGCCTCGGCGACATCCTCATCCTGCCCCGGCTCGGTCATTTCATCTGGTGGCTCGAGCCCGGCCTTATGGCGAACCAGCTCCACGGCCATCACGGCGGGCTGACGCCGGAGGAGGTCATCACCGTGCTCGGCGCCATCGACGCGCTGTAGCGCCCGTGCGGCAGACCCGGGCCCAAGCCCGAGCACAACCCCTTGGCGCCGATCGGAGCCGGCGCCAAGGCGACCAGCGGCCGGCGGGCCGCCTTGGGTGAGCCGCAATCAGCGGTTGAACCTGTTGCTGCCACCGAAGGGCTGGTAGGGACTGCAAACCTCCTGCACGCGGTTGTCGAAGCCGATGGCGCGGCAGACCTGGGCCTTCGTGGACTCGCTGTAGCGGATCTCGTTGACGGAGACGCGCCAGCCGAATTTGCGGGCCACGCGTGCCAGCTCCCGCTCCTGGCAGTAGAGCGTGGACACCGGCTGTCCCCGCACGATCTGGAAGTTGCCGTCGCACCGGATGCGCGCCTCGGCGCCACCTTGCGCAAGAGCGAGGAGACCCGACGCGAGCGCGGCGGCGGCGGCGATCTTCATTCTGGTCATTGGGAAACCCTCTCATGGTTGGTATCGAACAATTACTTAGACGTAAGCGTGGCGGTTTTCCGATCACACCTACACCGCACTGTGAGCCAATGTGATCGGCGGCTAGCCATCCACCAGCCGCCGGGCCGCCTCTGCCGGCAGCAGGGCGCCGGCCAGCACCTCGTCGGCCAAGGCGTCAACGGCGGCGCCGGTGCCCTTGCGCACGCGCTCCGCCACCAGATCGGCGGCGGCGCGGGCGATGAGATAGCGCGCCCGGCGGCGGCGGCGGGCACGTGCATCCCCCCTCGTACGCGCCACATCGGCGATGGCCAGGGCGAGCGCGGGAATGCCCTCGCCGGTGGTAGCGGTCACCTTCAGAACCGGGACTTTCGCACGCGCATCTGCCTTGAGCGACAGGGCGCCCTGCAAATGCTGCACCGTGAGCTGGGCGCCCTGGCGGTCGCCCTTGTTGACCACCAGGATATCGGCGATCTCCAGGAAGCCGGACTTCATGGCCTGGATGTCGTCGCCGAGGCCGGGGGCGGTGACGACGATGCGCACGTCGGCCACCTCGGCCACGTCGATGTCGGTCTGCCCGGTGCCGACGGTCTCGATCAGCACGAGGTCGCGGCCGGCGGCGTCGAGGGCGTCGATCACCCGCACTGCCGCGGGGGTGAGGCCACCCAGATAGCCGCGACTCGCCAGCGAGCGCATGAACACGCCGTCGTCGTCGATGGCCGCGGTCATGCGGATGCGATCGCCCAGGATGGCGCCGCCGGAGACGGGGCTCGACGGATCGACGGCGATGATGCCGACCGACTTGCCCGCCTCGCGCAGGTGGCGCGTGTAGGCGTTGAGGAGGGTCGACTTGCCGGCGCCGGGCGGCCCGGTGACGCCCACCACGATGGCATGGCCGAGGTGCGGCTCCATGGCGGCCAGAAGGGCGGGGGCCGCGGGTGAGAAGCGCTCAAGCTCCGTCACCGCGCGCGAGATCGCCCGCCGCTCGCCGGCGCGCATGCGCTGGATGAGCTTGGGGAGATCGGCGAGGTCGTCGCGGGCCGGTGCGGAGCTTGGAGGCGCCATGCATTTGAGATACCGGGGCGGGGGCGCAACCGGCGAGCGCCCGCGCTCCCCGCCGGCGCTTTGGTCCGCTCTCCCGGGCC
>JBAPMW010000792.1:0-4682 GCA_049278815.1 Hyphomicrobiaceae bacterium | reverse complement strand
ACCCTCTGGGTCTGACACCATAGCTCCAACCCCGGTTCCACAACGGTGTCAGACCCGGAGGGTCTGACACCCCCTCAAGACGGGCTCAGGCCATCGCCGCGCGCTTCAACAGCTCGCGCGCGATGATGAGCTTCTGCACCTCGGTGGCGCCCTCGTAGATGCGCAGCGCCCTGATCTCGCGATAGAGGCTCTCGACCATCTCCCCGCTCCGCACCCCGCGCCCGCCGAGCATCTGCACCGCGGCGTCGATCACGGCTTGCGCGCCCTCGGTCGCCGCCATCTTGGCCATGGCCGTTTCCTGCGTTGTGGGCTGGCGCTCGACATCGCGCCGCCAGGCGGCGCGGTAGGTGAGGAGCGCCGCCGCATCGATGGTGGTGGCCATGTCGCCCAGCTTGGCCTGGGTCAGCTGCAGGTCGGCGAGCGTCGCCCCGAGCATGGGCCGCCGGCGCGCGTGGTGCATCGCCTCGTCCAGCGCGCGCCGCGCAAAGCCGAGCGCGGCCGCCGCCACCGACGCGCGGAAGATGTCGAGGGTGCGCATGGCGATCTTGAAGCCCCCGCCGGCCTCCCCCAGCCGCCGCTCGGCCGGGATGCGCATCTGCGTGAAGCGGATGGTCGCCAGCGGATGCGGCGCCATCACGGCGATGCGCTCCGCGATGGCGAAGCCGGGGTCGTCGGGGAAAACGACGAAGGCGGAGATGCCGCGCGTGCCGGGGGCCTCGCCGGTGCGGGCGAACACGGTGTAGACATCGGCGATGCCGCCGTTGGAGATCCAGGTCTTCTCGCCGTCGAGCACGTAATCGCTGCCGTTGGTGCGGGCGGCGCAGCGCATGGCCGCCACGTCGGAGCCCGCGTCGGCCTCCGACAGCGCGAAGGCCGCGATCGTCTCGCCCGCAGCCACCTTGGGCAGGATGCGGCGCTTGAGGTCGTCGGAGCCCGCGAGCGAGATGGCCCCGGTGCCCAGCCCCTGCATGGCGAAGGCAAAGTCCGCAAGGCCGTCGTGATAGGCCAGCGTCTCGCGCGCGAGGCAGATGCGCCGGGATTCGATCGGATCGGCGAGCCCGCCATGAGGCCCCGGCACGCACGCACGCAACAGACCGGCGGCGCCCAAGCGCTGCACCAGCGTGCGGCAGGTGCTGTCGGTGTCGTGGCGATCGAGGCCGGCGAGCGCGCCGGAGGCGGTGAAGGCATCGAGCTCGGCCGCAAAGGCGCGATGCTCCGGGCCGAAGAACGGCCAGGCAAGATGCTCGCGGGTCGGCGCCAGACGCAGGGACATTGTCACGTCTCCTCCATCGTCCGCGTGAGAGGAGGCCCGATTCGGGCGCTCCGGGTCATCACGGGCCCTCAGGCGGCGCCCGCGATCTACGGCCGCCCGACCGCGGGCTCGGTCAGCATGCCGCCACCCGGCACTCCCGTGAACGCCTCCTCCAGCCTCTCGTACCAGCGGTGACGCGGGTCTTTCAACGCCAGATGGGTATCGAAGTGATCGGCCCCGGCCCACTCATCGAGCCGGACGCTGAGCCGGCGCCGCTGCATGGCGTCCGCCATCTCCCGGCTGGTGCGCCTGACGCGGTCGAAATCGCTCTCGCCGCAGACGATATGGAACGGCGGCGCGCCGTGTTCGAGATGGTTGACCGGGCTCGCGGCATGGGCATCCTTGGGGCACGCCAGCAAGGTCTTGTAGACCCGCTCCTCGCCGCTGCCCGGCTGGGCATCGGGGTAGTGCAGGTTGAAGGAGGCGCTCACCGGGAAGCAGCCCTTGACGATGCTGCCCGATGCGCCTGCGCCACCCAGGGCATCGGCGTGCAGGGTGGCGAGCGCGCTCAGGTGTCCCCCCGCCGAATGGCCGCCGACAAAGATGCGGTCCCGGTCCACGCCGATCCTTCCAGCACTGGTCCAGACCCAGGCGATGGCAGCTGCAACATCGTGCAGCTGGTCGGGAAAGCGGTGCTCGGGACCGAGCCGGTATGTGCCCGCCACCAGCACCCCGCCCGCCTCGCGCACGCCCGGCGCCATGAAGCTCGACCACCACAGATAGCCGCTGGTCCAGGCGCCGCCGTGGAAGAACAGCAGCGCAGGCCGCGGTCCGGTGCCGCGATCCGCCTCGAATACGTCCAGTTTGTGGCTCACAGATGGTCCGTAGGAGCAGCGCCGGGGTGGCCGGTGGCGGATGGCGTCACGGCTCGCGGCACTTGCCTCAGCGATATACTCGGCTACCCTCGGGCTCACCGGGGGCGGCTGAGGGGGAAACGCCGCCGGGTCCATGAGCTCGAATTCCGTCATAGGCGCGCCCCACCTCCAGGTTGGGCGCCGCCGATCGCGGACGGCGATGCGGCGCGATGCAACATGCACTGTGAGGCTTGGCTGAGATGCCCGCGCAACTGACCAAGGCACACCTGGCGCGCCTGCTCTCCCGCGTCGTCCGCTGCGATCGCTGCGTCGTGTACGACATCGGCGAGGACCTGATGCCCTTTGGGCATATGCCCCACGACGGCGAGACCCGCTGGGTGCGACCTTACGAGAACGTCGCCAGCATCGATCCGATGCGGCCTGAGCTGCACGTCAAGAGCGCGAGCAGCTTGATCGTCACCGGCTGGAACTATCCCGACGACCGCCTGTACCGGTCCGCCTACTACGAGGGGTTCATGCGGCCCTGCGGACAACGGCACAAGGCCGAGCTGTTCTTCCGCAACCACTCGGGGCGTTTGATCGGCGGTGCACGCCTGGCGCGCCGTCCCGAGGCCGGCGCGTTCACGGGCCGCGAGGTCGCGTTGCTCCAATTGTTGCAGCCGGTCATGGAAAGCCACATCAACTGGGCCGCCATGCTGGGCGTGGAGGACCGCACCGGCCCCTTTGCCAGGCTGTCGGCGCGCGAGTGGGAGGTGGTCCGCCTTGCCGCGGCCGGCCTTCCCAACAAGGTGATCGGCGGCCGGCACGGCACCAGCCTGCCCACCGTCAAGTCCCAGCTCGCCAGCGCCTTCCGCAAGCTGTCGGTGCGCAGCCGCGCCGAGCTGATGGCCCTTTTCTTCGCCGCCCGCGACCGGCACCACTAAGGCGGAAGCGATGAAGGTCATTGGCAGCAGCGCCTAAACCGTAACGTCTCAGCCCCGCGCCGCATCGGGCGACATGAACGCCTTCACGTCGGCTTCAACCTTGTCGATCTTGGGTGCCCAGGCGATCGGATCGAGCCGATGGGCGTACGTCACCTCCTCCGTGGCAGGTGCATCGGTAAGCACGAGCAGCCCGGTCAGTCCGTCGGCGACCACGGCTTTGAGAAGCGACGGGCGTTGCATGCAATCCCTTCCGACACGACTTGCCCTTTGCGTCATGTTTTGAAGCACGCGCGCGCAGCATCAATCGTACTTCGGTATGAAGGGGGTGACTGCTTGATGGTCGGCAGATGGAAGGAAACCGGCGAGGAGCCCCCTCTCCCCGCCGCCCTCGGGCTATCCACGATGGCCACCTCGCCACAACGGTCCCGAGGGCGACGGGGAGAGGGTTGGGGTGAGGGGCAGCAAAAGGCTCCGACCTCTCAGCGGCCGACCCGCAGGGCGGCGCCAATGCTTGAGGTCCCTGGTTGAGGGCATTTCCCTTGTGACTGCCCCTCACCCTGCTCTCCCCGCGAAGTGCGGGGAGAGGGGATCCGGCAACCAGGCCTCAGTTGACCTTGATGCCGGCGGCCTTGACCACGGCGGCGTTGGCGGCGATCTCGCGCTTGATCATGGCCGCGAACTCCTGCGGCGAGATCTTGTGCGGCTCGGCGCCGAGCTTGGCGAGCCTCTCGGCAACCGCCGGCGTGTCGATCGCCTTGACGAACGCGGCGTGCAGCTTGGTGCGGATGTCCTCCGGGGTCTTGCCCGGCAGGAAGGCGCCGATCCAGAACTCGTAGCCGGAGTCGGGGAAGCCCGCCTCCACGGTGGTCGGCACGTCGGGCAGCGCCGAGGAGCGCTTGGCGCTGCTGACCGCCAGGGCCGTCATGGTGCCTGCCTTGATGTGCCCGATGGCGGCGTTGATGGGCGAGCAGTAGAAGTCGATACGGTCGGCGAGGATCTCGGTCAGCGCATCGTTCGAGCCCTTGAACGCGAGATGCGCCGACTGGAACTTGGCACTGATCTTGAGGCGCTCCGCCGTCAGGTGCGTGGCGCTGCCGGCGCCGGCCGAGGCGAAGTTGAAGCTGCCCGGCTTCACCAGGGCGGCCTTCACCATGTCGTTCAGGGTCTTCCAGCCCTTCTTGGTGCTGACCAGAACCACGTTGGGAATGGTTGCCAGCGGCATGACCGGCAGGAGATCCTTCTCGGTGTCGTAGGGCAGCTTGGAGAAGGTGGACGGCGTCACGGTGTGCGAGGACGAATGCACCAGAAGGGTGTACCCATCCGGGTCGGCCTTGGCGACCATGCCGGAGCCCCGGGTGCCGGCGGCGCCGGCCGTGTTCTCCACCACGATCGTCTGCCCGATGTCCTTCGACACCTGATCGAGCACGACACGGGCGATGATGTCGGTCGAGCTGCCGCCGCCGAACGGCACGATGGCCTTGATGGCCTGCTTCTTGGGCCACGCCTCCTGGGCCGGGGCGGCGCCGGGGACGAGCATGAGCGCCGAGGCTGCGACCGCCAGCCCTTGGGCCCAGCGGCGCGATATCGTTGCAATGCGCATTTCGGTTCTCCTCCATTTGTCGGGGTCAGACC
>JBAPMW010000791.1:0-2349 GCA_049278815.1 Hyphomicrobiaceae bacterium | reverse complement strand
CGACACACGGCGGGCCCGCATGCATGCCGTTAAATGCATGGAGCTCGATCCGCTCGATCCGTTCGTGAACCTCACAATGGGGCGCGTGGAATGGTTATCTGGAAATCTCGAAGGGAGTCTGCCATGGATGGAGCGCAGCATAGCGCTCAGCCCCAACTACGCCTTCGCCCTCTACAATAGCGCCCTGGTCGGCACGATTCTGGGCGACGGCGAAACTAACGAGGGCAGGGTCGCGAAAGCCATCTCGTTGAGCCCGATCGATCCGTTGAATTATGCGATGCTGGCGACCCGCGCGCTGACCCATTCGGTTCGCGGCAATCACGAAACGGCTGCAGAGTGGGCGGATCGCGCGGTCCGATCGCCCAATGCGCATGTCCAGATCTACGCAATCGCCGCCGTCGCCAACGAGCTGATCGGCAACCGGCGCAAGGCGGAGGCCTACGTCGCACATATCCGGAGCTCGCACCCCGCCTATGACAAGTCCGCTTTCCTTAGATCATTCCCGTTTCGCGATGGCAAGACTCGCGAGCAGATCGAAGGCGCGCTGCAGCGGCTCGATCTTTAGTCCATGCGGCTTTGGGAAGATTCAGATCTTCATTGACACGCTGCCGACAGCGAAGGAGAAGCGTTCGTCTTCATCGATCGACTCTGATTTCTGTGGTCAATTCCGTGTGGTGCCACCGCGGGGCAATGGCGTTCACTCGTATGCCGAGGGTCGCCAACTCGACGGCATTCGCACGCGTCAAAGCAGTCGCCCCGCAGCCGCCCGCAGCGTTGCGCTTTCAAGGCACTTTGGCGTCTTGGCTCCTCCCCCGCCATGCGGGTCATTTTCAGCGCGTAGTCGAAGACGGCAAGATCTTCCTGTGGATCCGACTGGCTGATGCCTACGATGAGTGTCGGCCCTACCAACGTCTTTTTGCCCAGGGGAGCCCATAGGCAGGGCGAAGGCCGCGCCACGTGCACTCTGGCTTTCCTGCCTCTTGCGCCGCGGTAAGATGTTCCGGAGTGGGTCACGAGCGGGAGTATGGCGACGCGCGGCGCACGTCTCAAGTCCCTCAGAAACCTGACGGAATCGCCGCAGCGCAGTGTACGGGCAGTAAGTGCCAGCTACTGACTCATGCAGCGCAGCAACTTCCGCACACGGGTCGCAGGGTTGCAATACGCGCCGGACCACAACGCGGGGACGCGGCGGGCGCCCGAAGAAACACGGTAATGACGGGTGCGCTTTCTCGTCGCGCTACCAGCGGCCGCTTCTTCGGACACTTCTGAGGATGAGCAGAAGCACGACGGCCCCGATGGTGGCGGAGACAATCGCGTTCACAATCCCGGCGCCAATACGGATACCCAGCTGAGGTAGCAACCACGCGCCGATGAATGCGCCGATAATTCCGATGATGATGTCTCCGACGATCCCGAAGCCCGTCCCTTGCACGAGTTGTCCGGCGAGCCACCCCGCAACGAGGCCGACAAGCAATATGATGACAAGACCTTCATTGGAAATGGACATTGTACCTCCCTCTGCCCAGCCACAAGCGTCATCTCGGTTGACCATTGTTACAGTACGCGATGACTTGCGCAAGACGGGCCGCGTGAGCGGTCCCGGCAGATTGATGCGCATCAAAGCGGTTTCATCTGGCAACCTAGAGACTTAAACTGAGCTGCGGCGTCGATATGCATCTGTTAGGCTCAACCGAAATCGTCGGAGTGGAACCAAGCCATGGCACAGGTCGGGCCAAAGGATGCCGCCGCTAGCGCGACGTTGGCTCATTCGGTCGATTCGCAGGAGATCAAAATCTACAGTCACTCGACGCTGCTATACTGGTGGCCGGCTTGGGCGTTTGGGTTTGTCAGCGCTTTGCTCAACTCAGGGCAAGAGAGGTTCCTGGCTACAGCTGAAGGCGCTCGGCCGAGCTCTGCGATTGGTCTCAGCTTTGTGTCTCTCCTACTCCTACTGATTGTTTTCACGAACGTCCGACTGCGAGGCATCAACTCCATTGTCGCATTGCTCACCGTCGCATTTCTTGCAATCTTGTTGGCTTGGATCGGCTGGTGGGACGACATCGCACGAATGATCCCGCGCCTGTGGGTGCACATGAACACGGGTTTCTATCTGGTGTTTTCGACTGGCCTTCTCGCTATTTGGTTGATGATGTTCTTTGTATTTGACCGACTGACCTATTGGCGCATACGACCCGGACAGATGACGGAGGAGCGCCTTATCGGGGGTGGGGCGGAGAGCTTCGACACCAATGGGTTGCGGTTCCAAAAGCTTGGATCTGATTTCTTCCGGGCTGTGATCGGTTTTGGCGCCGGCGACCTCGTGGCGACCACGACGGGGGATCGGGGGAC
>JBAPMW010000790.1:0-4097 GCA_049278815.1 Hyphomicrobiaceae bacterium | reverse complement strand
GTGGTTGAACATGGTGATCCTCTGGCCCGGATCGATCGAGATGATGGCATCGTCGGCGTTGTCGACAATGGCCGACAGCCGTACACGGGCAAGACGCACCTCCTCCTCGGCCCGCGCACGGCCGATCGCGCCCGATAAGACGTTAGCCACGGCTTGAAGAAAGTTCATGTCGTCGACCGTGAACGTGCGCTTCTTGACGGAGAGCACGCACAGCGCCCCCCAGCGCTCGTCCTCCGCACCGATCAGAACCCCCGCCCCGCTGACGATGCTGTGCTCGCCGTTGAGCGCCGACAGGCCGAAGCGCTTCTCCGTGGCGAGATCCTCGACGATGACAGGTCCGCCGGTCTGCAAAGCATAGCCAGCCAGGGACTCGATGCGGGCCGCCGACGAAGTCTGGCCGATCGATCCCGCCTTCCAGCCCGCGCCGGCGCGCAGGAGGAAATTTCCCATGCCGGGCAGGAGCGCCAGCACCTCGCTGAACTCGCAATCGAGCTGCTCGGCCACCGCCGCTGCTGCCCGATCGAACAGCGCCTGGGGCTCGGATTCCGCCAGTGCCGTGCGCCCAAGCGCTACGACGACAGCCTGCTGGCGGTCGCGGCTCTCCAGCTCTTGCCCTGCCAGCTTGAGCCCCGTGATGTCCGTATAGGTCACCACCACGCCCTCGATTCTGTTCTCGGCGGTGCGGTAGGGCAGCACCCGGCGCAGGAACCACTGACCGCGATCGCTCCGAACTTCCGCCTCTATGGGCGCGAGCTTGCCGATGACGCGATCAATGTCGGCCCTCAGGTTCGGATCGACGATGCGCAGCGACAGATCGTCGATTGGCCGCCCGATGTCGCTGTCGATCAGGCTCAGGAATTCGGTGCAGGACGGCGTGAACCGCCGAATCTTGTGGTCGAGACCAAGAAACAGCGTCGCTATGTGGGTGCTGGATAGGAGATTGACCAGGTCGTTGTTGGTGCTCTCCAGCTCCCCGAGCTTCTCCTCGAGCTGCCGGTTGACGGTGGTCAGCTCCTCATTCAGCGACTGCAGCTCCTCGCGCGAGGTCTCGAGCTCCTCGTTGGTCGATTGCAGCTCCTCGTTCATCGACAGGACTTCTTCGTTCGAAGCCTTGAGCTCCTCGTTCGCGGTCTCGAGCTGCTCGATCGTCAGCTGCAGATCGCTGCGCGTGGCCTGCAGCTCATCCTCGAGCTGGCGCAGCGCTTCATCCTGCTCGGCGCGCTCCGTTGTTGGTGCCACGCCTTGCGGACGTACCGACACGGCGGGCCGGTCCTCTGCCTCTTGGTCCGCAAAGCTGACGAGCAGAAGCCCGTCCTGGCCGCGGCGCGAGGGGATCGGCTCGACCACGATGCGGACCGTCACGAACGCACCGTTGCGTTTGACCTTGTGGGCGACGGTCGTAACGGGCTGAGGTGCGGCCATCGCCTTCTGCAGCGCGCTCCGCAACTTCGGCCGCAGGCCCTCGAGTGCCATGTCGATGATATTGTTGGTGGGTTCGCCTTCCGGGAACTGAAAATAGTTCTTGAGCGGACCGTGGAAAAATTGCGCCTCATGGCGCCGGTTGACGACCACGGACGCCGGTGCATACCGCTCCAGCAGCAGCCGCTTGGCCGCCTCCACCCGGCTGAGCTGTCGGACATGCGTGGCCATTGGCGCGGCTGCCTCCTCGGCCGGCCGCTCGCCGGCGGGCACGACCGGGAACGGCCCACGAGCAGGCCGCACCGCCTCGATACGGCGAAAGATGCGCCATTCCTTGGAGATCGGCTCGAACAGTCTGGCCGTGCCGCTCAGAGTTTCGGACTTGCCGAGGAACAGACATCCGTTCTCGCGCAGGGCGAAATGAAACAGCTCGATCAGCCGTTTCTGCACATCCGCCTCGAAATACATCATCACGTTGCGGCAGGTGATGAGGTCGAGCTTGGAGAACGGCGGGTCGCTCAGCAGGTTCTGCGGCGCGCACACGACGCTCTCGCGCACGCGCTTGGCCACGCGGTAGTGGCCGTTCTCCGCAGTGAAGAAGCGCTTGAGCCGATCAGGCCCCACGTCGGCGGCGACGCTCTCCGGATAGAGCGCGCAGCGCGCGATCCTGATCGCGTTCTCGTCGAGATCGGAGGCGAAGACCTGCAGACCAAGGTTCTTGTGCTGGGCCTCCATCTGCTCGTGCAGCAACATGGCAATGCTGTAGGCTTCCTCCCCCGTGGCGCACCCCGCCACCCACACCCTGATCGTCTCGCTGGCAGGCTTGCTGCGCACCAGCGGGCCGATCACGTCCTTCTCCAGCACATCCCATGCCTCGGGCTCGCGGAAGAATGCGGTGACGCCGATCAGCAGGTCCTTGAACAGGTTCTGCACCTCCCCGCTGTCGGTGCGTAGCAGCTCCAGATAGTCGGCCGTCGAGGCGACGTGCCGCAATCCCATGCGGCGCTGGACGCGCCGACCGAGCGTGCCCTTCTTGTAGGACTGGAAGTCGGTACCGGTCTGGAAGCGCAGGATGTTGAGGATCGACCGCAGCTGATCGGCCCCGACCTGATCGAGGCCTGGCGGCTGGGCCGCCCCGCACACGTAGGGATGATTGACGTACTTGAGAAGCACATCGGGCATCTTCTCGATTGGCAGCACGTAGTCCACGGCCCCGGTCATCAGGGCGGCGCGCGGCATACCGTCGTAGGCGGCGGTCTCCGGCTGCTGCACCATGGTCATGCCGCCGGCGCCCTTGATCTCCTTGAGACCGGCGGCACCGTCGCTGCCTGTCCCCGACAGCACGATGCCGATCGCCCGCTCGCCGCGCGCGTCGGCGAGCGAGCGGAAGAAATGGTCAATCGGCATGCTAATGCCGCGCTGCTTGACGGGCGGCTCATGGAACACGTCGCCATCGCGGACGGTGATATAAGTGTTGGGCGGTATCACGTACACGTGGTTTGCCTCGAGCGACACCCCATGCTGGACCTCGACGACGGGCATCGCCGTGCGCTTGCCGAGTAGGCCCGCCATCATGCTTTCGCGCTTGGGATCGAGGTGCAGCACCAGCACGAAGGCAATGCCGCTGTTCCCCGGCATGGCGTCGAGAAACGCCTTGCACGCCTCGAGCCCGCCGGCCGAGGCACCGATGCCGATGACGGGACAAGTGCCGGCAGCGGGCTGCTTGCCCGCCGGAGGCGCCGGGCGACGCCGGTTGTCAGCGCCGCTATTGCCCCCGTCGCGGCTGTCAGACCCACCCATAACGTCCAGCTCCGGCTGTGTTTCGCGCCGTTCAGTTTGGCCTTCTTAACGCTTGGCGCCCGCTTGATCCACATCAAGGTTCATGGCGCGGCCACTCGCGGCTCAGCCAAGGCAGCTGGCGCGGCGTCGATCTGAAGAAGCTGGTACGCCAGGAGTTCGAGCCTTTTGCCAAGGCAGCGAGCGCGCTGACCGATGGGCCGACCATCGTTCTGCCGCCGATATCGCACAAGCCGTCTCGCTGACCCTGCACGAGCTTGCGACCAACGCCGCGAAGTTCGGCGCGCTGTCTCAGGCGCCCCGGCAGCTTTGGTCAGATGGACGTGCGAGGCGGCCGGCATACCCGAGGGGCGGCTCGTCATCGACTGGCGAGAAAGCGGCGGCCCCGAGGTGATGCCAGCGGCCCGAGCCACCTACGGTTCGAGCCTGATCCGCGAGCTCATTTGCTACGAAGTGCCGGGCAGCTCGGTCGAGTTCGACTTCGCGCCGAGCGGCGTCACATGCCGCATGGTGATGCCTCTGGCGCGCATCACCCGGCGCCGGGTGCGGCAAGGTAGGCTGCCTGCCATTCTGTTCAAGCGGTGCACCGGTCGCACAGCCCCACAAGTGTCAGATTCTCATCCTGGAGGCCAGAGCCTGTTGATGCCGCTGTCCGTCTTCGCGTTTACCCAAAGCCGAGCGCGCATCCCCCCGCGGCCCGCGCCAACTCCATGGTGCACTGCGGTGTGCGCCTGAGAATGTCGGCTGAGGGTCGTGTGTCACGAGCGTAGCCGGTCCACACGGCTGCGCGCAACTGTACGAGAGATGGAGGTAGGCCCTCCGGGTTCGGTGATCAGGTCGCCGATCCCAAGCCACCGTGAGCTGCTGCGGTCAAAAGCCGT
>JBAPMW010000789.1:0-5605 GCA_049278815.1 Hyphomicrobiaceae bacterium | reverse complement strand
ATGGAAGCGGCATGGATACGTTCCAATTCATCCAGCACCTCGCCGTCGCCCTGGCCATCGGCCTCATGATCGGCATCGAGAGGGGCTGGAAGCAGCGCGAGGAAGCGGAAGGCGAGCGCGCCGCCGGGCTGCGCACGCTCGCCTTAGCCGGACTGCTCGGCGGGGTCTGGGGAGCCTTGGCGCGCTCGTTCGGCGCCTGGGGCGTCCTGGCCCTGGGTCTTGCCTTTGCGGTCTTCACGGCCGCCATTGTGCTCTTCCGCTGGCGCGAGATCGAGCACGCCAAGTCCTATGGCGCGACGACCGCGGTTGCCGCCATGCTGGCCTTCTCCCTCGGCGCCTTCGCCATGGTCGACATGGTTGCCGCCGCCGCCGCGGGTGTGGCGACAGCCATGTTGCTCGCCTTAAAGACCGCGCTGCACGGCTGGCTCAAGCGGCTGACCTGGGAGGAGCTGCGCGCGGGTCTCGTGCTTCTGGCCATGACGGTGATCCTCCTGCCGATCCTTCCCGATCGCGAGATCGGCCCTCTCGGGGCGCTCAATCCGCACGAGATCTGGCTGATGACCATCACCATCGCGGCGCTCTCCTTTGCCGGATATGTCGCCATCCGCGTGGCCGGCCCCGAGCGCGGCGTTGTGCTGTCGGGGCTGGCAGGTGGCCTCGTCTCGTCGACCGCCGTCACACTGACCATGGCGAAGCTGGGGCGCGATCATCCCGAGCGGCAGCGCCTGTGTGCCTCGGCCAGCCTCCTGGCGAGCACCGTGATGGCGCTGCGGGTGCTGGCGGTGGCGAGCGTCTTCAATACGACACTGGTGCGTTGGCTCCTCCCGCCCCTTGGGGCTGCAGTCCTCGCTCAGGCCGTCTTCGCCGGTACGCTGCTGCGCTGGAGGCCGACCGGCAACGAGACGATAGCCGGGCCCCTTGAGGTGAAGAACCCGTTCGATCTCACTGTCGTCCTCGGCTTTGGTGCCATCCTCGCGGCCATCATGGTGTTGGCGAAGGCGCTCACGATCCGGACGGGCACAACGGCAGTGATGGCCTTCGCCGCTGTTTCCGGCCTTGCCGACGTAGACGCCATCACACTGTCTATGGCGCGGCTGGGGCGCACCGACCTTTCCGCGCAAACGGCGGCCCTCGCTATTCTGCTCGCCCTTGGCGTGAACTCCGCATCGAAAGCGGTCCTAGCGACGATGGCCGGCGGCCGCGCGATTGGTGCCTTGGTGACCACCGGCACCGCCCTTGCGATTGCTGCCGGACTCGCCGGCCTTTGGCTTGCTGCAGGTTGCGATTTCGGTGCGGCAGGCCAATAACCGGCTCTACGCCGAGTCTGTGTCCCCAAAGCTCGCGGCGTGATCGTACTGGCGAGCGACCGGGCTTCGCCCAGCCAGAGCGGCTTCCAGCCTGTCGAGAGACGCGGCCCACCCTTCGCGCAATCCTTGCTCATCCCCAGGCGCCACACCCGAATGCACGAGGGTCAGTTCCGTGCGCCCTGCCCCGAGCACCCGCATCTCGACCGTGATGAGCGTCGTCGCATCCTGATAGGAAGCCAGCGGTTCACCGCAGCTCCACGTCATGACCAGGCGCTTGCCCGGCACCACCTCGCGATATTCACCCGCAGTGACCAGCAGATCGCCTGGACCGATCACAACGATCCGGTAGCGGCCACCGACGTGCGGCTGGGCGTCGACCTCGACGGCCGTTCGTTCGGAGGGCTCCGGAGCCAGCCAATGCCGCATAAGCGCGCACTCGGTCCATGCAGCAAACACGGCCTCCACAGGCGCATTGATGATGCGGACAAGGAAGACGGAGTTCGCATGGGTGTCCATGTCAGTCTGCCCCAACGCACCGCGGCCGTTCGGCCCCGACCTGGTAGCCGTCGACAATCAGTGACCACAAACACGGTGCCCGTTTCGAGCGAATGACGGAACTCTCGCGGCGAGAGCAACGGAATCACATTGATGCACATCAAGCAGCCCACGAAGTCAAAGGTCTACTCAGCATGCATCGACAGGCATCTTCGCCGGCCGATGATGCACGCGGTTGAACCATGTCAATGCCTGGCATCGATAGGCTCGGCAATGCTTCAATAACAGCGCATGTGGAATCGACGGGCCGATGTGATGCCCCGACAAACGGCAACGATGCTCCGAGGATTGTGTGTGAGACCGTCGCGACGAGTCCCGACGGGATCGCCGCCAGGAAAATCAATCGGCCTCCTTGGCCCTTAGCAGGATCATCTCTAGGCGGCGGAGATGCGGCGACAATGAGCCCTGCGAATCCGAGACGCATCCTCATCATGGGAGCCGCCGGCCGCGACTTCCACAACTTCAACGTCGTCTTCCGCGACGAGCCAACATGCGAGGTCGTTGCCTTCACGGCCGCCCAGATCCCCGGCATCGCCGGTCGGCGTTATCCGCCGGCCCTGGCAGGCGCGCGCTATCCTGACGGCATCGCCATCGACGATGAGGCAGAGCTCGACCGCATTTGCCGCGAGAGGCAGGTCGATGAGGTCATCTTCGCCTACAGCGATGTGGACCACGCGTCTCTCATGCACAAGGCCGCTATCGCGCTGGCCGCGGGCGCCGATTTCGGCCTGCTCGGGCCGCGGCGCACGATGCTCCGGTCCCATCTCCCCGTCATCGCCATCTGCGCGGTCCGCACCGGTGTTGGCAAATCGCAAATGGCGCGCTGGCTGGCCGGGCGCCTCAAGCAGCGCGGGCTCAGGGTTGCCGTCCTCCGCCATCCCATGCCCTACGGCGACCTGGAGCGCCAGGCGGTGCAGCGTTTCGCGAGTTTCGCCGATATCGACGCCGCTGCCTGTACGATCGAGGAGCGAGAGGAGTATGAGCCCCATATCCACGCCGGCAACGTCGTCTTTGCCGGCGTGGACTACGCCCGCATCCTGCGCCTTGCCGAGAAGGAGGCGGATGTCATCGTTTGGGACGGTGGCAACAACGATTTTCCGTTCGTTCGGCCCGATCTCAATATCGTGCTTGTCGACCCTCTGCGTCCCGGACATGAGACGACCCACCACCCAGGCGAAGCCGTCTTGCGCATGGCCGATATCGTCGTGGTGGCCAAGGCGAACTCGGCGTCGGAGGTTGACATCCACCGCGTGACCGAAACGGCACGCGCCCTCGCGCCGGACGCCGTCATCGCCCGCGCGGCATCGGTTGTGACACTCGAAGGCGCAACAGCCGTCGCCAGCAAGCGCGTGCTCATCGTCGAGGACGGACCGACCCTCACCCATGGTGGCATGGCCTATGGCGCAGGCTACGTTGCCGCCATCCAGGCCGGCGTGCGTGAGATCGTCGATCCAAGGGCATCGGCGGTCGGCGAGATCGCCGAGGTGTTCCGCCAATACCCGCATATCGGCAAGGTGCTGCCCGCCATGGGCTATTCCGCCAGGGAGCGCACCGAGCTGGAGGCAACCATCAACGGCTCGACTGCCGACGTTGTGATCGCCGGGACGCCGAGCGACCTCGCGCATATCCTCCGCCTCGACAAGCCCGTCGTCCGCGCCCGCTACGAGTTTGCCGAGGTGGGCGAGCCTTCTCTGAGCAGGCTGATCGAGGACTTCCTGCGTCGGCGGGGCGTGCTCACCGCCCCGACGGAGTGACGCCACCGGAGACCGCGTGCATGCCGATCAATCTGAAGGGCCGCAGCATTCTCATGCTTGATGAGCTGACGCCGGCCGAGATCCGCTTTCTGCTGCGGCTCGCGGCTGAGCTGAAGGCAGCCAAGTCAGCAGGCACCGAGGCGCCGCGGCTCAAAGGCAAGAACATCGCCCTGATCTTCGAGAAGGACTCCACGCGCACCCGAACGGGGTTCGAGGTGGCGGCCTACGACCAGGGGGCGCACGTCACCTATCTCGGCCCCACCGGCAGCCAGATCGGCCGCAAGGAGTCCATGAAGGACACGGCACGCGTTCTCGGCCGGCTCTATGACGCCATCGAGTTCCGGGGCTTCGGCCAGGCGCACGCGCTCGAGCTGGCAAGGTTCTCCGGCGTACCCGTCTATAACGGACTGACCGACGAGGCCCATCCGACGCAGGCGCTCGCCGACCTCATGACCATGCGCGAGTTCACCCGCAAGCACCTCTCGGACATGGCGGTGGTGTTCACCGGCGATGTGCGCAACAACGTGGCGCGTTCTCTGGCGCTCGGTGCCATCAAGCTTGGCATGGACCTGCGGCTGTGTGGGCCCCGCGAGCTTTGGCCGGAAGAGCAGTTCGCCACCAGGCTCCTCGATATTGCCTCGGCGACGAACGCCAAGCTCCGCGTCTGCGACAGCTTTGGCGAGGCTCTGCCTGGCGCCGACTTCGTCTACACCGACGTATGGCTGTCGATGGGCGAGCCCAAGGACAAGTGGGCCGAGCGCATCCGGCTCCTCGAGCCGTATCGCGTCACCGGCGACGTCCTCCGCAAGACCGGCAATCCCCACGCCAAGTTCATGCACTGCCTTCCCGCCTTCCACAACACGGAGACCGAGGTGGGGGCCGAGATCGCGCAGTCCTTCGGTATCACCTGCATGGAGGTGACGGAGGAGGTGTTCGAGGGCCCGGCTTCGATCGTATTCGACCAGGCCGAGAACCGCATGCACACGATCAAGGCCGTACTCGTGGCGACGCTCGGAGCCTGATCTCATGCGGATCGTGATCGCGCTCGGCGGCAATGCCCTCTTGCGGCAGCGTGAGCCGATGACGGCGGAGACGCAGCGCGCCAACGTCAGGCGCGCAGTTGCTGCCGTGTTGCCGCTGTTCGAGGCGGGCCACCAGCTCGTCATTACGCATGGCAACGGCCCGCAGGTCGGCTTGCTCGCCCTGCAGGCCGCAGCCGGCCCGAAGGACGGCGCCTACCCGCTCGACGTGCTCGATGCCGAGACCGAAGGCATGGTGGGCTACCTGATCGAGCAGGAGCTTGATAATGCGCTGCCGGGCGGGCGCCTCGTTGCAACGCTGCTGACGCAGATCCTCGTCGACCGGCGCGACCCCGCCTTCCGCCACCCCACGAAGCCGATCGGCCCGCTCTACGACAAGGCCGGGGCCACGCGCCTGGCTGAGGCGCGAGGGTGGACCGTGGCGGACGTCGGGAGCGGTTGGCGCCGCGTCGTTCCCTCGCCCCGGCCGCTGCAGGTTCTGGAGGCCCGTGTGATCGAGCTGCTCGCATCGCAGGGCGTCACCGTCATCTGTGCCGGCGGAGGCGGCATACCGGTGCTGGAACGGAGCAACGGCACGCTGCACGGAGTCGAGGCCGTGATCGACAAGGACCTGGCGAGTGCACTGCTGGCACGCCAGCTCGGCGCCGGTCACCTGATGCTGCTCACCGATGTCGACGGCGTCTATCTCGACTGGGGCTTACCCTCGGCCAAGCTGATCAAGCGCGCCGGGCCACGCGCCCTCGATCCAGCCGATTTCGCTCCGGGGTCGATGCGCCCCAAGCTCGAGGCTGCCATCGGGTTCACGGCGGAGACGGGCCGACCTGCCTCGATTGGCCGTCTGGAGGACGCCACCCGCATCCTGGCCGGCGCCGCTGGCACAAGGATTGATGCTGTCACGACTGGCTTGGTTCTCAGCCCCTGACTTTGGGTGCCTGCAACACCCACCGCC
>JBAPMW010000788.1:0-4874 GCA_049278815.1 Hyphomicrobiaceae bacterium | reverse complement strand
GGTCTGACCCCGGTTGCCGCCTCACGCACTCGCTGACGCATGCAACCGCCCACGCTTGGCGGCGAGCTTGTTCAACGCGCAGAGATACGTCTTCTCCGACGCCACCATCGGACACTACGGTTTAGCCGCCCTTCACCGGCACCAGCACCGCCGCCGGACACGCAAACCGCATTGTCTCGCCGGGCCGCCGCGCACCCAGGTCCATGCTGTCGCCCTCCAAGCATAGGCATGCACTCGGCTCGACCGCTCGCCGCAGCTTATTCTGCCCGAGCCGGAATTTGTTCGCAGCGCCAACCGTGCGCCTGCTAAATACCGCACCGCTCGCTTATGGTACCAGGATCATCGCCAGAACATAATAGCAACTTTCTCCAAGAAGTAAACACGAAAAATGCAAACTGGCGTGATCTTTCTCAATCTTTCCCGCCGTCAATATACCAAAGGCGATTACGTCTCGGAAAGGTGGGAGCATATCGCAGCCACTTGGTGAATGCCGTCGGCCGAAGGCCTTGCGGACCCAACCCTCACGCCGCGCCCAACGCCAGCGTCCGCTGCCGGCCAGATCGCGCCGGCGCACTACGCCGGCAGGATTTTCCCCGGGTTGAGGATGTTCTGGGGATCGAGCGCCGTCTTGATGCTGCGCATCAGCGTGACGCCCTCGCCGAGCTCGGCCTTGAGGTACTTCCGCTTGCCCTGACCGATGCCGTGCTCGCCGGTGCAGGTGCCCTCCATGGCGATAGCGCGCTTGGCGAGGCGGTCGAGGAACGTGTCCAGCGCCGCCATCTCCTTGGGGTTGGCGCGGTCGACCATGGGCTGGGTGTGGAAGTTGCCGTCGCCGGCGTGGCCGGCGATGGGGGCGATGAGGCCGAGCGAGCGGATGTCCTCCTCGGTCTCAAGCAGGCACTCGGCGAGGCGCGAGATCGGCACGCACACGTCGGTGGCGAGCGCGTCGCGGCCGGGCCAGGCGGTCTTGACGGCCCAGTAGAAGTCGTGCCGCGCCTTCCACAGCCGGCTGCGGTCCTCCGGCCGCTCGGCCCAGTCGAAACGGATCGCGCCCTCGGCCTCGGCGATCTGGCGGAAGTTCTCGATCTGGTCGCGGGTGCCGGCCTCGGTGCCGTGGAACTCGAGGAACAGCGTCGGCTTCTCCTCCAGCGTGAGCTTGGAGTGGGTGTTCACGGCCCGCACCGTGGCGCCGTCCACGATCTCCATGCGCGCCGCCCCGAGCCCCACCTGGATCGACTGGATCACGGCGTTGCAGGCGCCCTCCAGCGTCTGGAACGGGCAGACGGCGGCGAGGATGCTGTCGGGGATGCCGTAGAGGCGCACGGTCAGCTCGGTGATAAGCCCAAGCGTGCCCTCCGAGCCCACCATGAGGCGGGTGAGGTCGTAGCCGGCGGCCGATTTGCGCGCGCGCTGGGCGGTCTTGACCACCGAGCCGTCGGCCATCACGACCGTCACGTTCAGCACGTTCTCGCGCATGGTGCCGTAGCGCACGGCCGTGGTGCCGGAGGCGCGCGTCGATGCCATGCCGCCGATGGTGGCCTCCTCGGCGCCCGGATCGATGGGGAAGAACAGCCCCATGTCGCGCAGGTAGTCGTTGAGCTGCTTCCTTGAGACGCCCGGCTCCACCACGCAGTCGAGATCGCGCTCGTTGACCGCGAGAATCCGGTTCATGCGCGCGAAGTCGAGCGACAGGCCGCCGTGGGGTGCGTTGACGTGGCCCTCGAGCGAGGTGCCGGCGCCGAACGGCACGATCGGCACGCCATAGGTGCGCGCCACCTCCACGATCTGCTGCACCTCCGCGGTGCTTTCCACCCAGATCACGGCGTCGGGCGGCTGGTTGGGGATCCAGGTGATGACGTTGGCGTGCTGGCGCCGGATCTCGGCGCCCGTCTGCACGCGCTCGCCGAAGCGCTGGCGCAACACGGCGATGGCGGCGGCAGCATCGCCCCGCGGCTCTTGGGTTTCGGCGGCCAATGTCTGTTGCAGCATGGCCATGACCCCAACCTCCTCGTTTCCCGCGGCACCGCGTGGCGCCTGCCGCCATGCCCACGGTCTTGTGTCCGCTGCGGGCACCTCTCGCGGGGATGCTAGGGGCATTGGGGAGGGCCTACAAGCGTGCGCCGCGAGGCAGGGGTAGCGAAGCAGCAGCAGCGGGAGGCGAGGGGCGCCCCGACACAGAACGGGGCTCACATCGTCGTGTTGCGAAGTGAAAATCTACCCCATTGCGCTGCAGCACCGGGGTCTCGACATGTCGGCTGTGGCGCGGACCACCCCTGCCGCGCCGGCAACGCCAACAGAGCAGAACCAAAATGTCCAGAAAGCTTCCGACCCTGGCCGGCCTCTGCCTGCTACCCCGCAGCAGGGGCTGCAACGACGACGGCACCGTGCCGGTCGAGGACGTGCGCGACGTTGCGACGGAGGGCGCGCTCGCCACTGCGGTCGATGCCTCCCCGGCCGTCCTCGTCAGCCTCTGGGCCCACGACGAGCGCCTGCACCGCGGCGACCGGCCCCGCAGGGGGCGGTGAGCATCACCGCTTCAGCGGCCGGAAGTACAGGTCCTCGCTGATGAGCGAGGGCGAGAGGAAACTAGACCCGTGATGTCATCTTGTAGTTATCATTTTTGATAACTACATTGATGCTTATGAAGCGTCGCGATCTCATCGAGAAGCTCACCCAGGCCGACAAGGCCGGCGTCTGGGCCTTCACTCCCCCAAGCTTTTCCGCACTGATGGGCGGAATCGAGCCCGGCTATCTCAAGCTGATGATGAAGCGCCTGTCGGATCAGGGCGTGCTGGTCCGCGCCGCGCGGGGGGTCTACGTCAATCCGCATGCCCGGTCGCGGCCGCCGGATACCCGCAGAAGCCTCCTGCGTTTCCTCCGGCCGCGCGAGGTCACCTACGTCAGCCTTGAGTCAAAGCTCTCGGAGGCAGGCGTCATCTCGCAGATTGCCGCCACGCTGACCTGCATGACGACTGGGTCGCCGGGGTGGTTCGATACGCCCTGGGGCGCCGTAGAGCTCACCCATACGGATCGCACGATCGAGATCGGTAAGGACATCATCGTGCAGGACGATGGGACGCTGGAAGCCACGATCCGCACGGCCGCCCGCGACCTGCGGCGCGTTGGAAGAAACATCGATCTGATCGACGAGGACATTCTTGCGGAGGCCATTTCGGAGGAGGAGGTGCCCGAGTGAGCGGCAAGACGAAGGGCCTCAAGAGCGCAATCGATGCCTTCATCCGGAGCCATGGCATCGAAGCGGAGATGGTGCAGAATCTCATCAAGGAGGCCATCCACCTGCATCTTTTGTCCGCGCTTTCCGAGGCGGGCGTCCTCCAGCACGTCGTCTTTCAGGGAGGGACGGCGCTGCGCCTATGCTATGGCGGCGAGCGCTACAGCGAGGACCTCGATTTCGTCTGCGGCAAGGCCGGCGTCGGTCTGAAGGATGCCGCACTCGACGCTCTCGTCGACAAGGCGCTCGATATTACGAGGAAGACCCTCCAGCACGACTTCGCTATCGATGCGGCGCTCATCACCTTGAAGCGTCCGGCGCAACCGGAGATCGTCAAAGGCAGCGGCGTTGCCGTCGTCACATGGCAGATCGTTGTGCCACTCGATCCGACACGCAAGGCACCGAAATCGCGCGTCAAGATCGAGTTTGCCAACGTGCCGTCCTACGAATCCAGGCCTTCGGTTGTCGGTGCAGTGCCGGGCCTGGTCCAGATTCAGGACGTGATCCTCAACGCTGAGACCCCGAACGAGATCCTCGCCGACAAGGCGGTCGCGTTGACCGCGAGGAAGGTGCTCAAGTTCCGCGATGTGTGGGATGTCTGGTATCTGGTCAACAAGCTCAGCGCCACGCCCGATCGCGCCATGGTTCTCAAGAAGCTCGTCGACTACGGCATCCGCGACGTTGCGGGCAAGGCCAACACCCGGATCGACGAACTGGCAAAGGACGCGACCGCGGCGGCGTTCTTCGCCGAGATGAAACGCTTTATTCCCTCCGCGCGGGTTGCGCAGATGGCGCAGATGAACCTGCAGCGGACCATGCTTGCGGACAGCGCCGACCTTATTGCGAGGACCGTGCTGTCGGCGCCGCCGGCCAAGTCCGGCCACTGATGCGCCGGGCGCGGCCATTCCCTACGCCGCCTCGGTGAACCTCTGCGCGGTCTCCAGGTCCACCGACACGAGCTGGCTCACGCCCTTCTCGGCCATCGTCACGCCGAAGAGGCGGCTCATGCGCGACATGGTCATGGGGTGGTGGGTGATGACCAGGAAGCGCGTGTCGGTGTCGGCGGCCATCTTGTCCAGGAGCGTGCAGAAGCGGTCGACGTTGGAGTCGTCGAGCGGGGCGTCCACCTCGTCCAGCACGCAGATGGGCGACGGGTTGGTGAGGAACACCGCGAAGATCAGGGCCATGGCGGTGAGCGACTGCTCGCCGCCCGAGAGCAGCGACAGCGTGGTGGGCTTCTTTCCGGGCGGCTTGGCGACGATCTCCAGGCCCACCTCCAGCGGATCTTCCGCCGCCGTCATCTCCAGCTTGGCCTCGCCGCCGCCGAACAGCGTGGTGAACAGGCGCTGGAAGTGCGCATCGACGGCATCGAAGGCCGCCTGCAGCCGGCTCTCGCCCTCCCTGTTGATGTCGCCGATGGCTCCGCGCAGCTTGGCGATGGCCGCCTCCACGTCGGCCTTGTCCTTGTGCATGCCCTCGTGCTCGCCGGCGATGCGCGTCAGGTCGTCGTCGGCCTGCAGATTGACGCCGCCCAGCCGCTCGCGATCGGCCTTCAGCTTGGCGAGCTCGCGGTCGGCGTCGGCGAGCGGGGGCAGTTGTGCATCGGCCGGCAGCTGGGCGGCGGCGAGGCAAGCCTCCGGGG
>JBAPMW010000787.1:0-5032 GCA_049278815.1 Hyphomicrobiaceae bacterium | reverse complement strand
GCTCTGGCTCGATATCGTCGTAGAGCGTGATCTGCCCGGCGTTGACGATGGCCATGTCGAGCCCGGCGGCGATGGCGTGATAGAGGAACACCGAGTGCATGGCCTGCCGCACCGGTTCGTTGCCGCGGAAGGCGAACGAGAGGTTGGAGACGCCGCCCGAGCAGTGCACGTGCGGCAGCCGCTCCTTGATCTGCCGCACCGCCTCGATGAAGGCGATGCCGTAGCCGTTGTGCTCCTCAATGCCGGTGGCGACGGCGAAGATGTTGGGGTCGAAGATGATGTCCTCAGGGGGAAAGCCCACCTTCTCGGTCAGCAGCTTGAAGGCCCGCTCGGAGATGGCCACCTTGCGCTCGATGGTGTCGGCCTGGCCCTGCTCGTCGAATGCCATCACCACCACGGCAGCGCCGTAGCGCAGCACCTTCCTGGCGTGGTCGAGAAAGGCTTCCTCGCCCTCCTTCATGCTGATGGAGTTGACGATCGCCTTGCCCTGCACGCACTTGAGGCCCGCCTCGATCACCGACCACTTCGATGAATCGATCATGACCGGCACGCGGGCGATATCTGGCTCCGAGGCGATCAGGTTCAGGAACGTCACCATCGCCTTCTCGCTATCGAGCAGGCCCTCGTCCATGTTGACATCGAGGATCTGCGCGCCGTTCTCCACCTGGGAGCGCGCGATCGCCAGCCCGGCCGCATAGTCGCCGGCCTCGATCAGCTTGCGGAACCTGGCCGACCCGGTGACGTTGGTCCGCTCGCCGATGTTGATAAAGCTGATGGCTGCGGAGGTGGGGGTGCTCATGACTTTCCTTATGGCGATGACGCGAGTTGCAGCCGCACGTGCTTCAACGGCCGTACTGTAGCGATAGTCTCGAAATCACGATCGTTATGGAGCAGCGTCACGTTACGCTCGAGCGCAATCTGCGCGATACAGCAGTCGATCACCTTCCGGACTGTCCGAACCGCACGCCGCAAGTCGAAATAGATCCGCGCCGCACCGCTCCAAGAGCCCGCGATTGGTTCCAGCAGTGTCTCTGAAGCTAAGTAGGCCTGGATGCTCCCCCAATCCGCGTCATCTCTGGCCCCAGCCAATATCTCCAGCTCGGTGAAGCGCGTGAAGGCAACATCCTCCGATTGGAGAACAGCGAGGAGTCGCCTCCCATTCGCTCCACTGGCGTCCCGCAGAACATCTACCAGCACCGTCGTGTCAATCAGCATCATGACTGGAGAACCTGAGGGCGCGGGGATCGTAGTCGTCCCGGAAACGGACCTTACCGATTAGCGCCAGCAAGCCGGCATGCCTTCGCCTTGCTTCCACGTAGTCCTTCAAGACGTGCTCCACTGCCTGGCGCTCCGTTTGCTCTCCGGTCGCCTCCTGGACTTGGCGCAGCAGCTCGTCGTCTATCTCGATCGTCTTGTCCATCTCACACCAATCCTTCGCTGTCAGCCCGCGGTATGCGGACATATCAACCAGTTGCTCTACCCCCTCGCAAAGCTTTGTAGTCGTAGTCGTCTCTGAGGCGGACCTTGCCCACGAGATCGAACATGTTCTTGCGGGGACGGCGCCTGCGGTGCTGGGTCACGTAGGATTCCACAGCGCGCTCGATGGCCTCGCGCTCGCTGGCGGCGCCGGTGATTTCCATCGCTTCGCGGATCAAGTCGTCCTTGATCTCGACTGTCTTGTCCATCGGACACTCCGCTCAAAGCGCTCAGTCCGTAGGGTGCAATAAGGCGATAGCCGCATTGCACCGTTAAGCCGGTAAATCGGTGCAATGCGCTTCGCTTATTGCACCCTACGATTCCCTACGCATGCACGAACGGCTCCAGCCCGGAGAGCCGCATCCGGCGCTCCAGCTCGGGGACCTGGCGCGGCGGGTATTTCTCCACGTGAGCCTTGATTTCGGCGATGTGCTCGGGGGTGGAGCCGCAGCAGCCGCCGACGATGTTGAGGAGGCCGTCCTTGGCCCACGGTCCGAGCTGGCACGCCATGTCGTGCGGGCCCTCGTCGTACTCGCCCATGGCGTTGGGGAGGCCGGCGTTGGGATAGGCGACGGTGAGGGTCTCGGCCACGGCGGCGATCTCGGCGAGGTAGGGCCGCATCAGCTCGGCGCCCAGGGCGCAGTTGAGACCCACCGCGAACGGCTTCAGATGCCGAATCGAGAAATAGAAGGCCTCGGGCGTCTGCCCCGACAGCGTGCGGCCCGAGCGGTCGGTGATGGTGCCCGAGATGATCAGCGGGAGCTCCACGCCCGTGTCATCGAACGCCTGCAGTGCGGCGTAGCCGGCCGCCTTGGCGTTGAGGGTATCGAACACCGTCTCGATCAGCAGCAGGTCCACCCCGCCGTCGATCAGCCCGCGCGCCTGCTCGCCGTAGGCCTCCACCAGCTCGTCGAAGGTGACACCGCGGTAGCCGGGGTTGTTCACATCGGGCGAGATGGACGCCGTGCGGTTGGTCGGCCCCATCGCTCCGGCCACCCAGCGCGGCCGGTCGGGCGTCTCCTTCGCCGCGTCGGCGGCCTGACGCGCCAAGCGCGCCGCGGCGAGATTGATCTCGTAGGCGAGCCCCTCCATGCCGTAGTCGGCCAGCGAGATGCGCTGGGAGTTGAACGAGTTGGTGGAGATGATGTCGGCGCCGGCCGCCAGATAGCCCTTGTGGATCTCGGCAATCGCCTCCGGCTGGGTCAATACCAGCAGGTCGTTGTTCCCCTTCACCGACTTCGGATGCGCAGCAAAGCGCGCGCCGCGGTAGCCCTCCTCGTCGAGCTTGAGGCGCTGGATCATGGTGCCCATCGCGCCGTCGATGATGAGGATGCGCCCGGCGGCTGCGGCCTTGAGGGCGGCGATGCGTTGCTCGCGGGTCATGCGTTGACGGCTTCCTTGTGCGCGACCGGCCCAGGCCCGCTATCCGGCCTCAGCCCCAGCAGGTGACAGATGGCGTAGACCAGGTCGGCGCGGTTGAGGGTGTAGAAGTGGAACTGTCGGATGCCTTGATCGACCAGGTCCATCACCTGCTCGGCGGCAACGGCGGCGGCCACCAGATGCGTCGTCTCCTGGTCCTGATCGAGCCCGTCGAAGCGGCGGGCGAGCCACGCCGGCATGCTGGCGCCGCAGCGGGCGGCGAAGCCGGCCACGCGCTTGAAATCGTGGATCGGCACGATGCCCGGCACGATCGGCACCCAGATGCCGCGCGCGCGGGCTGCCTCCAGGAACCGCAGGTAGTGGGCGTTGTCGAAGAAGAACTGGGTGATGACGCGGGTGGCGCCCGCATCCACCTTGGCCTTGAGGTTGTCGAGATCGGCCTCCACCGTCGGGCTGTCGGGGTGCTTCTCCGGGTAGCCGGCGACCGAGATCTCGAAGTCGCCAATGCGCCTCAAGCCCGCCACCAGCTCCGCCGCGTTGGCATAGCCGCCGGGATGGGGCGCGTATTTGGCGCCTGCACCCGCCGGCGGGTCGCCGCGCAGGGCCACCACGTGGCGCACGCCGGTCGCCTTGTAGCCGCGCGCCACCTGATCGACCTCCTCCAGCGTCGCGCCGACGCAGGTGAGATGCGCCGCGGGGACCAGATCGGTGCTGCGCGACAGGCGGGCAACCGTGGCGTGGGTGCGCTCGCGCGTCGAGCCGCCCGCGCCGTAGGTCACCGATACGAAGCGCGGGCGCATGGGCTCCAGCCGCCGGATCGCCTGCCACAGGGCCTGCTCCAGCCTCTCTGTGGTCGGCGGGAAGAACTCGAACGACACGTTGATGTCACCGTCGCCGACCAGCCGGCTGCGGCGCTCCTGGTATCCCTGGACCTTATCCATCACGCGGTCCTCTCCAGCTTGCGTTGGTTCCCCGTGATTGCCTCGGTGGCCCGCGGCCGGCGAGCGACCCACAGCGATACGGTGAGCTTTCCCTTCTGGCTGGCGGCCTCGGGCGCCAGCTCCCGCGTCTCCACGACCTCCGCGCCGCAGTCGGCGCACCACTGCGCGATGAGAGGACCGGCGAACCCTAAGCGCTCGTGCGCGTACTCCTCGCGCAGGAACTCCAGCTCGTGCGGGGCGAAGTCCACGATCAGGAGCCGCCCGCCGGGGGCGAGCACGCGCACCGCCTCGCGCACGGCGCGCTGCGGATCGCTCAGGAAATGCAGCACCTGGTGCATCACCACCGCATCGGCGCTGCGGTCGGCCAGCGGCAGATCGTAGAGGTTCCCTTGCCGCACCTGGGCGTGCGCCACGCCCGCCCGCTCCAGCTTGGCGCGCGCGTAGGCCGACATCGCCGGGTTGAGATCGAGCCCCAACCCGCGGCGGAAGCGCGAGGCGAACAGCTCCAGCATACGGCCTGTGCCCGTGCCAAGGTCGACGAGGAGATCGAACGGACCGGGCCCCAGCGCGTCGGAGACGGCAGCCTCCACCTGCGCCTCGGCCACGTGCAGCGCCCGAATCTTGTCCCAATCGGCGGCGTGCGAGCGGAAATAGGCCTGGGCCGCCGCCTGCCGCTCCTCCTGAACGCTCTGTGCGCGAATCTGGTCCCGCACGATCACCGGATCGGCGAGGTCGAGGAGCTTCAAGACGCGCCCGGCCACCTCCCGGCCCGGGCCGGCGTCGGCCAGCCGGAAGTAGACCCAGCTGCCCTCCGGCGCACGCTCGATGAGCCCGGCCTCCGCCAGCAGCTTGAGATGGCGGCTGATGCGCGGCTGGCTCTGATTGAGGATGCGGGTGAGGTCCTTCACGTTGAGCTCGCCCCGCGCCAGCAGCGCCAGCAGTCGCAGACGCGTGGGCTCGGCCACGGCTTTGAGCACGCCGACGCCGACATGCACTCCGAGCAACGCGCGATCTGGTCCCGTCTCGTCCATGGCTGTAGCATATAAAGATATGTTTATGCGTCAAGATGAATGTTGGAAGCTTCCCACAGGATGAAGTGAGACCCTGCGGGTCTGACCCATAGGCTAGGTGTGCGTAGGTGGGATCGACCCCGGCGCAGGCCGGGGGAAGACCCAACACATTGGCGGAGCGCATCGGCTTTGATGGCGTTGGGTCTGCGCTTCGCTTGACCCAAC
>JBAPMW010000786.1:0-6780 GCA_049278815.1 Hyphomicrobiaceae bacterium | reverse complement strand
GCTTGACCCAAAATTCGCAGCTGTCTTGTACGTCATGAGCAAGAGGCAGCCTTAGTCGGGGGCAACAGCGTGTCGGATCTGTCCGCCGTCGGCTGCACCCTGGCGTCACGAGCAGTCTGCGCCAGGGCCACATCGTACGATATTGGCTTGGCTGCGGCTTGGCCGGCCTACTCCGCCTTGCGCTTCTCCTCCTCCCGCACCGCCTCGTCCCCCTCCCCTACGGGCTCCTCCGCGTCGCCCGTCGCCAGCGCCTGGAAGGTCCCCCGCCGCAGCCGCGCCGCGAACTCGAGCGTGCGGGCCACCACGACCTGGCGCTGCCGGTCGAGGGTGACGAGGTGGTAGCTGTCGTCGAGCACCACCGTCTCTATGAGGCCGCCCAGGCTCGCCTGCAGGTAGTGCAGGTTGCGCAGGCTGGCGCGATCGTCCTGCCGCGGGTGCACGATCAGGGTCGGCTGGCGGATCTGGCCGATCTCCGGCTTGACGCGCTGCACCAGCCAGCGCAGCTCCAGCATCAGCCGCCCCGGCAGGGCGGCCACGCCCGCGCGCGAGCTGTCGCCGCTCTGGATCGCCTTCTCGATCAGCGCCCGCAGGCGCTCGTCCTTGACGCCCCAGGGGTGGCGCTCGGCGAAGGAGAACAGGTCGGCGCACCATTTCATGGTGACGAGCTTGAAGAGGCCCGCGTGCCAGGGCACGCCCCAGCCGTCGAGCCAGAGCGACGGCGCGTAGAGCGCGAGGCCCGCCACCGTCTCGGGGCGCGTGGCGGCAAGGTGCAGCGCCAGGACCGAGCCCACCGACAGGCCACCGACGACGATCGTCTCGCAGCCTGCCGCCTTCATCCGATCGTGCTCGGCCTCCACGCTTGCGTGCCAATCGAGCCAGCCGCTGGCCTTGAGCTCCTCCACAGTGGCGCAATGGCCGGCCAGCTGCGGTACGTGCACCGCATGCCCGGCCCTGGCCAGGCCGTGGGCCACGTAGCGCAGCTCCAGGGGGGTGCCGCCCAGCCCGTGGATCAGCAGGAATCCCAGCCGGCCTCCAGGCAGGCGAATGCTTAAGTCCCTCGATTGCATGACTTTACGCCGCCAGGGTGTTTGAGGGCCGGTGCCGATCGCTAACGCGTGCTCGCTGCTCTGCCGAGCCTTGCCGGCCCGCGGCCCCGCAGCGGGGCTGCGGTCTCCGCCCTGTCGCCTTGCCGGTCCAGCCAGTCGGCCAGATGCCGCGTCGCGTCCGCGAAGGCCCCGAACGAGGCGTGCGGCAGCCCGCGCGCGCGGCAGAAGCCGGCGAGGGTGCTCTTGGCGATGACGTAGCCGGCCCGCGCCGCCATGCAGAAATCCGAACGCCCGTCGCCGATCACGATGCAGCGACCGTCGTCCGAGGCGCCGTGTGCGCATTTGCAGTTGGCGGCGCCCGTGCGGCAATCGGTGCGATAGTGGGGCAAGGCGAGGCGCCAGCGGTCGCCGCCCTGCCATTCAAGCGCGTTGGCGAAGAAGGGAACCGGCAGGCGCACCTGCCGCAACGCCGCGCCCACGACACGGTCGAAGCCGTCGGAGACGATGGTCACATCGATGTCCCGGCGACGGCAGAAGGCGATGAAGTCATGGAAGGCCGGATCGACACGCACCTTGCGGATCGCTGCATCGAGCTCGTCCGGCGTGGCGCGCAGGAGCGCCACCTGCCGCTGCATGCACTCGCGCGAGGTAAGCCGGCCGGCCTGCCACTCGGCCTCGATGTCGCGCCAGGCGGGATCGGCGAACCGCTCGAGCAGCCGGTCGGTCGGGTCGTCGGGGGCGACCGTGCCGTCGAAGTCGAGGAGGACGCGGTAGCCCAGGGTAGCGGGCGTGGCTGGCAGCTGGCTCAAGGCGCGATGCACCTCGCTGCGCCGCTCCCGCTGCGGCGGTGTGGGGCCTGCCGTGCCTTCGGTCGCGGCGACCAGCCCGAAGCCATGTGGTTTCCTCCTAGCCTGCCGGCGCCAATCACCGTCCCTGTCGTCGGACGCGCCGCACCATCAGGATGTCGGGCGCGGCTGCTGCGGACACTCAGGTAAAACCAGCAGAGGCTTTACGGAGCG
Organism: Hyphomicrobiaceae bacterium; assembly: GCA_049278815.1. Taxonomy (GTDB): domain Bacteria; phylum Pseudomonadota; class Alphaproteobacteria; order Rhizobiales; family Hyphomicrobiaceae; genus AWTP1-13. The sequence goes on along the minus strand of JBAPMW010000786.1, from coordinate 4,715 downwards.
TCCGCTGTCAGGCAGCCAAATTGCGCGTTGGTAAACGCGGCCGTGCCGCCGACCCACCCTCTGGTCCACCTCGGCTTGCGCCACGGGCCTCGCCGGCTGCGCCGCCGGCGCTGGGTTGATGCGCGCTGCCGGCGGGGCTCGTGCCTTGACCCTGGCCGTCCTGGCCCGGAGAGTGGCCGGCCGCCTTCATTGCACTCCCGTCGGAAAGCGTGCCGCCATGCCGACTGCCCTGTCGACTGCCATGGCCGCCGCAGCGTCCAACCGGACGCTCATGGGCATCCTCTGCATGCTGCTGGCGAGCACGCTGCTGCCTGTGATGAACGGCCTCGTCCAGATTCTGAGCGAGCGCTACACCACCGAGCAGATCCTGTGGGCGAGGGCCTCCTCGCACCTCGTGTTCATCCTCGCCCTGTTCGCTCCCCGCTACGGGCCGGCGGCGCTGGTGCGCAGCGCCGCGCCGGGCTGGCAGATCCTGCGCTCGGGCGTGCACCTGATGTCGATGCTGTGCTTCTTCACCGGGGTGAAGTACCTGCCCCTCGCCAAGGCCGCCTCCATCAGCTTCGCGGCCCCCTTCATCGTCGCCGTGCTGGCCTGGCCGCTGCTGGGCGAGCGCATGACGGTGGGCCGGATCGGCGCGGTGGCCGTGGCCTTCCTGGGCGTCCTGGTCGTCATCCGCCCCGGCTCAGAGGTGTTCCAGTGGGCGGCGCTGCTCCTTCTGGGCAGCGCCTTCTTCTACGCGCTCTATCAGATCCTGACACGGCGCGTGTCCAGGACGGACAGCGCCGAGACCTCCACGCTCTACAGCCCCCTCCTCGCGACCGCGGCGATGTCGCTCGTGCTGCCGTTCGCATGGGTGCCGGTGGCGAGCTGGGGCGACGCGGCGCTGCTTGGCTCGCTCGGCATCCTCGGCGGGACGGCGCATTACTTCGTGGCCCGCGCCATGATCTATGCCCAGGCCAACATCATCGCCCCGTTCGGCTACTGGCAGCTGGTGGCGTCGGTGGCGGTGGGCTATCTGATCTCGGGCTATCTGCCCGACGCCCTCACCTGGATCGGCGCCGGCATCATCGTCTGCGCCGGCGTCTGGATCGCCTGGACCGAGACGCGCAAGCAGCCAGCCGTCAGGCCGTAGGCAAGGTGGTGTCAGACCCTCCGGGTCTGACACCAACTGCACAGCGCGCGTTGGAGCCATGGTGTCAGCCCCAGAGGGTCTGACACCACTCAGCCCTTGGCCAGCCGCTGCTCGCGGAGGAAGATGTAGAGGCCGGCGGCGATGATGACGGTCGCCCCGGTCACCATTGACCATGAGGGGATGTCGCCGAAGACGAGATAGCCGAAGATCACCGCCCACACGATCATGGTGTACTGGTAGGGGACGACCACCGACGCCGGTGCCAGCTTGAGCGATCGGTTCACGCACGCCATCGCCGCCATGCCCACCACGCCGACGAGGCCGATCAGGACCAGATCGTAGGCGTCGAGCGGCACCCACTGGAACGGCGCCCAGATCAGGCCGCAGATGAGGGCGGCGGCGAACTGCCACGCCACCATGGTGAGGTCCGCGGTGCCGCGCAGCGTGCGCGTGACGATCATCAGGAGCGCAAACAGGGTGCTGCCGCCGAGCGCCACCAGCGCCGGCCAGCCGAACGCGGCCGAGGTCGGCTGCAGCGCGATCACCACGCCGACGAAGCCCACCGCCACCGCCGTCCACCGCCGCCAGCCGACGTGCTCCTTCAGGATGAGCGCGGCGAGCAGCGTCACGTAGATCGGGCCGGCCTGGTAGTAGGTCATGGTGTCGGCCAGCGGCAGCACGGCGACGGCCAGATAGAAGCAGGCCACCTCGCCGGTGGACAGCAGCACCCGCAGCACCTGCAGCCACGGCCGCTCAACCCTGAGGACGGTGGAGGGGCCGGCGCTCGCCACCAGCGGCGCCAGCACCATCCAGGCGGCGATGCTGCGGAACAGCAGCACCTGCCCGACCGAGTAGGTGGCGACCAGCCATTTGCCCAGCACGTCGTTCAGCGAGAACATCAACACGGCAAGCAACATCAGCAGGATGCCGGCGACGGTGCTCTGGTGCTCGGCGGGCATGGGCTTGGAGATGGCGGTCATCGGCGGCACCGGGAGACGGGAGGGGCCAAGCGTCATCGCCCGGCGGTGCGGTTGAGTCCAGCGCGTCGTGCCGTCGTGCGCAATCAGGCCCGCGCCCGCTTCGGCGGTCTGGCCGGCTCGAACGTAATCCGCAGCCGCGTGCCGGTTGCCCGCGCAAACCGCTTGAGCGTGCTGCCGGACGGCAGCGCCCGCCCACTCTCCATCCGGTCCTTACGCATGTCAGTAAAGGCGCTAAGGCACATAAGCTCCCCGATCATCGAGGTCCTCGAGGGGCGGTCGACGATGCCATCGACATCGCAGAGAAGATAGACATCTGAAGGTAAGAGTGAGGCGCGGTCGCTCTACCCCACACAGCGGACGCGATCGGCGACCCACGCATCGTCGCCGATTGCGTTTGGGCCAAGGTCGGCTTCTGTATAAGCCCGCCCAGGCGCCACGCCAGCCAGGGCTTGGCGACGGTCGCAGTGATCCGATAGCCTCCGTCGGACGCCTGTCGCATTGTGCCAGAAGCTGCCCGTGCATACGGCGGCCCTGACGCTGCAATCACTCTCTTCTCAGTAGCGCGAGACACCCAATGCAAGTGCCGATCTGACGTCCACGCGCGCCTGATCGTGGTCGGCTCTTCCCGAGAAGGCGAGGATGCACGCGGAGGCGTTTCCTTCGCGAATCCGCTGTGTCATAAAATTGCGCGAGACCCGCCCGGAGGATGACCCCGTGTCCAAGCCCGCCCGAGAGAATTACCGCGAGGACGTCGCCGGACGGGCCAACGTAGAGGACACGCCGGAGCTGCTGGCCTACTACGACGAGCTGGAGCGACTGGAGACGGCCGCGCTCTGGACTGTCGCCAACAGAATCGAGCCGTGGCAGCCCAAGTCCGCCTCGGTCCCGGTGCTGTGGCGCTATCGCGACCTGCGCGCGCACGTGCTGCGCTCGGTCGAGCTTGTCACCCCCGAGAAGGCCGGCCGGCGCGTGATCTACCTCAACAATCCGGGCCGGCGCGACGTGGCCGCAGCCGTGGGCTGGCTCTATTCCGGCCTGCAGGTGATGCATCCGGGCGAGGTGGCCTCGGCGCACAGGCACTCGGCTTCCGCGCTGCGTTTCATCATGGAGGGCGCCGGCGCCTACACCGTCGTCGACGGCCACAAGATGACGCTGGGCGCCAACGACTTCGTGCTCACCCCCAACGGCACCTGGCATGAGCACGGCGTGGAGGCGAGCGGCACGCCCTGCATCTGGCAGGACGGCCTGGATATCCCCCTGGTCAATGCCCTGGAGGCCAACTTCTACGCTGTGCACTCCGATCTGCAGCAGGCGGTCGGGCACCCGGTGGACGACATGACGGGCACCTGGGGCAATCCGGGGCTGCGGCCCGCGGGCGAGGCCTGGAGCCAGGGCTACTCCCCGCTCCTGAAGTACGAGTGGGGGCCGACCTACGAGGCCCTCCAGCGCTACGCCAAGGTCACCGACGGCTCCCCCTTTGACGGCGTCCTGATGAGCTACGTCAACCCCGTGACGGGCGGCCCGGTGATGCAGACCATCGGTGCGTCGATGCAGCTGTTGCGGCCAGGCGAGCGCACCAGGTCGCACCGCCACACCGGCAGCTTCGTCTACCAGGTGGCCAAGGGGAAGGGATGCTCCGTCATCGACGGCAAGCGCTTCGACTGGGAGGAGCGCGACATCTTCTGCGTCCCCTCCTGGGCCTGGCACGAGCACGCCAACGCCTCGGAGAGCGACGATGCCTGCCTCTTCACCTTCAACGACCTGCCGGTGATGCACGCGCTCGGCCTCTGGCGCGAGGAGGCCTTCGGCGAGAACGGCGGCCAGCAGAGGACATCGTGAATTCGTGAAGCCGTGAGATCGTGAAGTCGTGAGCTCGCGAGAAACCGATTTCACGACTTCACGAATTCACGAATTCACGATTTCCTCCCAGCAAGAGGCCAGACGCCCTGATGCTCTTCGACATGGAGACCCTGCCGCAGCAGGACCGCTACAAGATCCTGGCGGCGAGCGTCGTCCCGCGCCCGATCGCCTGGGTCACCACCAAGTCCCGGGACGGCATCGTCAACGCCGCCCCGTTCAGCTTCTTCAACGCCATGGGCAGCGACCCGCCGACGCTCGCCCTCGGCCTCCTCCCGCGCGACGGGCGGCTCAAGGATACCGCGGCCAATATCCAGGAGACGGCAGAGTTCGTGGTCAATCTGGTCTCGGAGGCCAATGCCGAGGCCATGAACGTGACCTGCATCGACGCGCCGCCGGGGATCGATGAGCTGGACTTGGCCAAGCTCACCCCGGTAGCGTCCCGCTCCGTGGCGCCGCCCCGCATCGGCGAGTCGCCCGTCGCCTTCGAGTGCCGCCTGCTGGCCTCGCTGGTGACCGGCCCGCTGCAGACCATCGTCATCGGCCGCGTCGTGTGCGCCCACATCGACGACGCCTTCGTGCTGGATGCCAAGCGCTGCCACCTCGATACGCCGGCTCTGCAACTCATCGGCCGCATGCACGGCAGCGGCGTCTACGTCCGGTCCGCCGACCGCTTCGAGATGCCGCGCCCGACCTGGGCGGAGTGGCAGAAGCAGGGGAGGTGATGCGGGAACCCTCGGTGTGGA
>JBAPMW010000785.1:0-4841 GCA_049278815.1 Hyphomicrobiaceae bacterium | reverse complement strand
CTCCCCCACCCCTAGCCCCTCCCCACAAGGGGGAGGGGGACAATGTCGGCGTCTGCGACCCGGGGCACGGCCCACCCCAGCGGTAGGGCTCCGATCCACAGCAACTGGAAAGGGCCCTAGCCCGCGGCCCAAGCTGAGACCCGCCTTCGGCAGTCGTGCAGCTCCCTTGCCGAAAGGCCGCACACGAGGCTCACTTCGCCTGCTGCGTGCGGTTCACCAGCAGCAGGCCAGCCACCACCAGCAGCAGGGCAATGCCGTGATACCAGGCGAGCTTCTCGCCGATCAGCAGCATGGCCTGGACCGCCGCATACACGGGCGTCAGGCAAATCGATGCCGACGTCAGCACCGGCCCATTGCGCTTGAGCGAGATGTTGTAGCCGAGGTAGGCGCCGATCCCGGTCAGCAGCACCAGCGCGGCGATCCACGGCAGTGTACGTTCATGCAGCGGCGGCACGCCGCCGGCCGCGATCTCGGCGCCGGCCAGCGGCACGAACGCCAGCGTGGCGGCGATGCTCATCACCGTGAACTGCGCGAGCGGCGTGAGCAGCGCCGGCACGCGCCGCAGGCCGACGGTGTAGATCACGAATACCAGCATGCCGGCCGCTGCCCACAGATCGCCTGGCGTGAAGGTCCAATCCTGCAGCACGCCCGGATGACCTCGCGTCAGGATCAGCACCACGCCGAACAGGCAGGCCGCAATCCCGAGGCCCAGCATCGGCGCGGCGCGCTGGCGGCCGACGGCAATCTCCCAGGCGGCAACGAACGCGCTGGTGCAGCCGTAGATGAGGCCGATGTTGGTGGCTTCGGTCGTGCGCGCGGCCTCGTAGGCGGCGAACGCGCAAAAGCCCATGCCGAGAATCCCGAGCACGCCGAGGCGCGCGATCTGGCCAGCCGGCGCACGCCAGCGTTCGGCCTCTCCCCGCAAGCCCACAAGAAGGGCGACCAGCAGGGCAGAGAGCGCCCAGCGCACAACCGACAGCGTGGCCGGCCCGAACTGGTCTGCCAACGCCCTGCCGATCACTGGATTGAGGGCGAAACAGGCGGGCACCAGGGCAAGCAGCAGGAGGTTCACGGTCGTCAACGCTCCGATCGCCGGCCGTCAGGTTTCAGGACAGGCCTGACCTTGCCGCAATGCACAGTCGGCCGGCGACAAGATTGCGGCTACGAGTCGGAGTAGGGCGTGCCATCCTTGTGCACGAACCGACCGTCGGCGTTGGCGCTCATCATATCGATGTCGGAGCAGATGGTGATATCGGCGGGCGAACGCGAGCCGACTTCGAGGTAGACCGCCATGGCGCCCGATCTGTTGATCAGATGATGGCCGTTGCCGGAGCCTTTCGGAAAGGCCGCGCAATCGCCGGCGCGCAGCACGGTCTCGCCGCCATCCTCGATCAGCGTCAGCTCGCCTTCGAGCACATAGACGAGCTCGTCCTCGTGGGAATGCCAGTGGCGCTGGCTCGACCAGCCGCCCGGCGGCAGGCGCATGAGATTGACCCCGAAATCGGTGAGCCCGCCGGCGTTGCCCAGCCGCTGCCGCACGCGTCCGGCACAAGGCGCGTCGAACGCCGGCGGATAGCCCGAGCCTTTGCGCTCCGGCACGGCGGCGACGTCGATTTTGGGCATGATGGTCCTCCCCGGCAGGCGCTGGGGTCAGACGCTGCGGGTCTGACCCCATTTCGGAGACCGGCGTTGGAGCCTGGGGTCAGACCCGCAGGGTCTGACCCCATCACAAACCCCGCGCCTTCTCCCGCAGCACATACTTCAGGATCTTGCCGGTGGAGGTCTTCGGCAGGGGGCCGAACACCACCGTCTTTGGCGCCTTGAAGTGGGCCATGTTGGCCCGGCAGTAGGCGATGATGTCCTCAGCTGTGGTGGCCTCGGCGCCCGGCTTCAGGGTGACGAACGCACACGGCGTCTCGCCCCATTTGGGATCGGGCCGGGCGACCACGGCAGCCTCCATCACCTGCGGGTGGCGATAGAGAATCTCCTCCACCTCCAGCGAGGAGATGTTCTCGCCGCCCGATATGATGATGTCCTTGGAGCGGTCCTTGATGTCGAGGGTGCCGTCGGCGTGCCAGACGGCGAGGTCGCCGCTGTGATAGACGCCGCCGGCAAAGGCCTCGTCGGTGGCGGCCTCGTTCTTGAGATAGCCCTTCATCAGCGTGTTGCCGGCCAGCGCGATCTCGCCGATGGTGGCGCCGTCGCGCGGCACCGGCGCCATCGACTTGGGATCGATCACGGTCATTTGCTCCACGCACGCCATGGGCACGCCCTGGCGTGCCATGCGGGCGTAGCGCTCCTCCGTCGTCAGCTCAGCCCAAGCCTCCATCGGCGGGCAGTAGGTGGCCGGGCCGTAGCTTTCCGTGGTGCCGTAGAGGTGCAGCACCTCGAAGCCCATGGCCTCCATGCGCTCGATGACGACGGCGGGAGGTGCCGCACCGCCTGTCGCCACCTTGGTGCGCAGCGGCAGCGGCCGCTTGGCCTCGGCCGGCGCGTGCACCAGCATGTTGAGGACGATGGGCGCGCCGCACATATGCGTGATGCGATGCTCGGCGACGGCGTCGAAGATGCGCTTCGGCTCGACCTTGCGCAGGCACACGTGCGTACCCGCGGCGGCCGTGACGGCCCAGGTGAAGGTCCAGCCCGAGCAGTGGAACATGGGCAGCGTCCAGAGATACCGGCTCTCATGATCGAGCTTGAAGGTGAGCGCGTTGGCCATCGCGCCCAGATAGGCGCCGCGGTGGCTGTAGACGGCCCCCTTGGGGTTGCCGGTCGTGCCTGAGGTGTAGAGCAGGCAGATGCTGTCCCACTCGTCCTCGGGTCCTGGATGGGCCGACTGCGGATCGCCGGCGGCGATGAAGGCCTCGTACTCGATGCCGCCGAAGGCGGGAGTGCCGGCCGTCTCGGCGTCGGCGATGTCGACCACGATCGGCCGCCGGCTGCCGAGACGCTCCAGCGCCGGCGCGATGGTGGCGTGAAACTCGCGGTCCGCCAGGAACAGCTTGGCCTCGCCGTGCTCCAGGCAGAAGGCGATCAGCGGCGCGTCGAGGCGGATGTTGACGGGGTTGAGCACCGCGCCCAGCATCGGCACCGCGTAGTGCGCCTCCAGCAGGGCCGGGCAGTTGGCGGCCAGGATCGCCACCGTGTCGCCGCGCCTGATGCCGGCCTTGGCCAGCGCATGCGCCAGCCGCCGCACGCGGTCGCGGAACTCGCGGTAGGTGGTGCGCCGCTCGCCGTGCACCACGGCCACACGGTCGCCGAAGAAATCCGCCGCGCGGCTCAAGAAGCTCACCGGCGTCAGCGTTACGAAGTTGGCCGAGCGCCTGCGCAGCTCCGGACGCTCGTGCGCCACGTCCTGCTGCTTCAACCGTGTCCACAGTCGCATCGCGCCTCATCCAATTGCCAGCAGGTGGCCGCCGTCCACCGTGATGACGCTGCCCGTCATGAAGGCGCCCGCGCTGGAAGCCAGGAGCAGCAGCGGCCCGTCGAGCTCCACCAGGTTGCCAACGCGGCCCATCGGCACCTTGGACAACAGCCGCTTGCCCGCTTCGGTGTCGAAAAACCCGGCGTTGATCTCGGTCGCAAAGTAGCCCGGAGCGATGGCGTTGACGCGGATGCCGTCGCGCGCGAGCTCCAGCGCCATGGACTTGGTGAGGCTCACCACCGCCGCCTTCGACGCGGCATAGGCCGACAGCGACTTGATGGCGCCGAAGCTCAGGATGGAGGCGATGTTGACGATGGAGCCGCCGGTGCCGCGCGCCGCCATGCGCCGCACCGCCTCCTGGCCGACGCGGAACACGCCGTCGAGGTTGACAGCCATGACGTCGCGCCATTCCTGCTCGCTCGCCCTGGCGAAGAACGCGCCGGACGGCACGCCGGCATTGTTGACCAGGATGGAGATGGGGCCGGCCGCCGCTTCCCCCGCATCGAATGCGGCGGTCACAGACGCCCTGTCGGTCACGTCGAGCGCCACCGCCCACGCCTTGCCGCCGTCGGCGCGGATCTCGGCCTCAAGCTCGCGCAGGCGCTCCATGCGGCGCGCCGCCAGTACAACGGCCGCGTCGGCGCGAGCGAGCACGCGGGCGAAGTGCTGCCCGAGCCCGGACGAGGCCCCCGTAACCAGGGCGGTGCTGCCGGCGAGGGAGAACAGGCCGTTGGTCATGCTTTGTTGGATGGTGGTTGAAGCCCCGATCATGTCCTGTGCACTCTACTACCAGGATCCAACCTAGGATGTCAGCAACCGCCGCCAAGCTGTGGAAGACGGGCTGACTTTGCCGCGCCCGGCACTATAGTGCGGCCCCATGGCCATCATTGCAACTGAGCCTCAGAGATCCCAGCGCCGTGCGGCGAGCTGCACGGTGCCCGCGGGCGAGCCGGTGCCCGTCATCAAGGGCAGCCACGTCTATCTGATCGACGGCTCCGGCTACATCTTCCGCGCCTTCCATGCCCTGCCGCCGCTCACCCGCAAATCCGACGGCCTCCCCACGGGGGCCGTACACGGGTTCTGCGGCATGCTGTGGAAGCTGATCCAGGACTCCAAGAAATCGAGCGGACCGACGCATATTGCGGTCATCTTCGACTACAGCGAGAAGACCTTCCGCAACGAGATCTACCAGGACTACAAGGCGCACCGTCCGCCGGCCCCGGAGGAGCTGGTGCCGCAGTTCGGACTGATCCGCCACGCGGTGAAGGCCTTCAACATCGCCTGCCTGGAGCAGCAGGGCTATGAGGCCGACGACCTGATCGCCACCTACACCAGGCACACACTGGCCAGCGGCGGCGATGTCACCATCGTCTCCTCCGACAAGGACCTGATGCAGCTGGTCGGCTCGGGCGTCACC
>JBAPMW010000784.1:0-5904 GCA_049278815.1 Hyphomicrobiaceae bacterium | reverse complement strand
GACCGGCAAAGGCCAGCACATCGACCTGGCTTTACTTGACGTGCAGGTCGGCTGGCTCTTCAACCAGGGCGCCAACTATCTCGTCGGTGGCGTGGTTCCGAAGCGGCTCGGCACAGCGCACCCCAATACCGTTCCGTATCAGGCCTTCGAGACGGCGGACGGATGGATCGTGTGCGGCGCCAACAACGATGAGCAATTCAAGCGGTTTGCAACAGTGATCGGCAGGGTAGAACTCGGCGGCGACGATCGCTTTCTGACGAATGCGGCGCGTCTTCAGCACCGCACCGCCCTGGTGGCGTTGGTGGGGGATGCCCTGAGGGCCCAGCCGAGCAGCCATTGGATCGAGACCTTCGAGCAGGCGAGCCTGCCGTGCTGTCCTGTCAATACGCTGGATCAGGTCTTTGCCGATCCCCAGATTCAAGAGCGCGCCATGCGGGTCTCGATGCCGCATCCGCTGGCCGCGGACGGAAGTGTCGATCTGATCGGCAATCCCATCAAGCTTTCGGAGACGCCGCCCACCTATCGGCGCCCCCCGCCGACGTTGGGCCAACAGACCGACGAGGTCCTCGAGGAGGTGCTCGGCCTCGGTGCGAGCGACCGTGCAGCCCTGCGCGAGGCAAGGATCATCTGACGTGCATGCTCAAGGCGATCCAGGCCCGCTGTAGATAGGTACGATCATGTCGGTGACAGTCACGTTTGTCGGTAGCGGCGACTCGTTCGGCTCGGGGGGGCGCTTCAACACGTGCTTTCTCGTTGACGCGCCGGGCTATCGCTTCTGCATCGATTTCGGCGCCACCAGCCTGGTTGCCCTCAACCGGCTCGATATCCCGCACAACTCGATCGACGCGATCCTGCTGACCCATCTGCATGGTGACCACTGCGGCGGCGTGCCGTTCCTGTTGATGGATGCGATGCTCGGCGCGAAGCGCCAGCGGCCGCTCCTGATCGCCGGTCCCAAGGATGCGACGGCGAGAATGAAAGATGTTGCCGCAGCCCTCATGCCCGGCATGCATGTCATGAGCCCGAAGTTCGCGCTCACCTATGCGGACATGGAGACCTTCGTGGAGCATCAGTTCGGTCCGCTGAAGGTGACGACGTATCCAGCGATCCACACGAAGGAGACGAATCCGACATCGATCCGGGTCGAAGTGGCCGGCAAGGTCATCGCCTATACGGGCGACAGCGAATGGACGGAGCACATGCCGAGCCTGGCACAGGGCGCCGATCTGCTGATCGCGGAGTGCTATTTCTACCGCAAGCCGGTGCGGTTTCATCTGAACTATCCCGACATCCAGGCTCACAGGGAAGAGATCACGGCCAAGCGGCTGGTGCTCACGCACATGGGACGCGAGATGCTGGCCCACACGGATGAGGCGCCGGAGGAGTGTGCGTACGACGGGTTCCGCATCGAGCTGTAGAACGATACAAGGCAGGGCCTGGCGGCGAGCCATTCCGGGGATGCGACCTGGCCCATTTCGAAACCTCGCCCCTATCGTGGCGCGCTGTTATCGCCCTCAAGCTCGCGCGGTCGGATCAGACAGAACGTGATGAGCGCGAGGACCATCAGCAGCGCCACTGAAAGGAACGACATGCCCCAGCCGATTTGCGACATGCCGCCGGACAGATCGAGCACCCATCCAACGAGCAGCGGACCGACGAAGCTGCCCGCGTAGCCGAGCATGGAATGCACGGCGAGCGTCGCACCGCGCCGCGACGGCTCGGCCGTGCCGGCCGTTCCCGCCGTGAGCGACGAGGAATCCAGCCAGATGACGATGCCGTACAGGGTGATGAGCACGGCAGCGAAGGCATACGAGCTGCTGCCGATGAAACCGATGGTTGCGCCGATCAGGATGGACGCCAGCATCGCGGAAACGATGAGGCGCCTGCGCCCGAAGCGGATGGCAGCCTCGTTGCCGGCCACGCTTGCGACCGTCCCGATGAGGCCAAGGCCGGTGGCAACAATGGCCGGTGACAGCACCGCCGCCGCGCTCGCGCCGGTAGTTGCCGCCACATACCCAAGAAAGGCGACGCCCCATCCACGCAGGGCGCTCATCTCCAGAGTATGGATGCAGTAGGCGATGGCATAAGCCATGGCCGAGCTGTTCCGGAACACGGGTCGGAAATCATAAAGCCCCAGCCCGTCCTTCGCCGGAGCAGCGCGCTTGCCCTGTGACGGGACGATCAGCGCCACCAACACCCAAGCGACCAGCGCGCTCAGGGCCGCGGCGAGGAACGCGGTGCGCCATCCGGCCGCGGCTGCGATCAGGTCCCCACAGGCGAACGACAGCGCGCCCGAGATGCCAATGCTCGCCGCGTGGCCCGCCGTAGCCCGCGCCATCATCTTCGCGTCCACGCGATCCGCCAGGAGCTTGAGCCCGGTCATGTACGTGCCGGCCCAGCCCATGCCCGTCAGCGCGCGCAAGCCAATCGCCGACCAGAAGCCATCGGCAAAGAGGGCGAACAGGAGGTGTCCAGCCACCGTCGCCGCCACACCGAACAGGTAGACGTGTTTCGGGTCGATCCGGTCCGTCGCGGTGACGAGCACTGGAACCGAAACCATGTAGGCGCCGTAGAAGCTCGCCGTGATCCAGCCGGCCTCGCTGTTGGACAGGCTCCAGAGCGGCATCATGCCCGGCAGCAGCGCGGGCCAGAAGAAGGCGCCGATCTGCACCAGCACCTGCGCTGCGCAGACGACCGCGACCAGCCTGCCGGGCGATCGCGCGAACGTGGCGGAGCTGACGGCCATGAGGGCACCTTGCTACGTTCTCTTCCTCATAGCATGTTTCCATGATGCTAGAAATAGCGTTGACGTGCGAGAGCCGACATGCTAACGAGGCGGCATGAAGATCGACGAAGCAGCCGCACACCTGGAGGCCTTGGGCAACCCGACCCGCCTGCGCATCTACCGCACGCTGGTCAAGGCGGGCGAGCCCGGCGTGCCGGTCGGCAAGCTGCAGAGCCGGCTTGGGATCCCCGCGTCCACGCTCTCGCACCACCTGAAGACCCTGATCATCGTCGGGCTCATCAGCCAGGAGCGTGATGCCACCACGCTGTACTGCAAGGCCAACTATCCCGTGATGCGCGGACTGGTCGAGTTCCTGGTGGCCGAGTGCTGCACGGAAGCCGACTGCGCCGCGATCCGCCAACAGGCCGACACCGCAGCATAATAGATTTGCTCAGTACTTCTATGTAACCGGAAGGATCGATAGAATGACCACCTCTGTGAAGACGGTCGCCATCATTGGCGCCGGCCCTGTGGGCCTTGCTGCCGCTGCCCACGCCCTGGAGCGCGGCTTGCATCCCATTGTTCTTGAGGCCGGAGAAGCGGTGGGGCACACCGTGCGGCAGTGGTCGCATGTGCGCATGTTCTCGCCATGGTCCTACAATGTCGACAAGGCCGCGGAGCGGCTGCTTCGCGAGACAGGTTGGAACGCGCCCGACCCCGGCCATTATCCCACCGGCGCAGAGCTGGTGGAGCACTACCTGGAGCCGCTCGCCACGCGCACACCCCTCAAAGAGCACGTCAGAACCGCCGCCAGGGTGATTGCCGTGTCGCGTCTCGGCTTCGACAAGGTCAAGACGGCCGGCCGCGAGAACGCACAGTTCGAGATACGCTATCGCAACGGCGGAGGTGCCGAGACCCTGCGCGCCGAAGCCGTGATCGATGCCTCGGGCACGTGGAGCACCCCCAATCCTGCTGGCATCAACGGTATCGAGTCTCTCGGTGAGGTCGAGCACGCCGGCCGCATCGCCTATGGCATGCCGGACGTGCTTGGGGCCGAGCGCTTGCGGTACTCCGGCAAGGTCGTGGCCGTGCTTGGGGCCGGCCATTCTGCCGTCGGTACCATCCTCGAACTGATCAAGCTCAAGGACGCCGAGCCGGAGACGCAGGTCCTGTGGCTCCTGCGCGGCGACAAGCCCGAGAAGTCGTTCGGCGGCGGTGCCAGCGACAAGCTGGCTGCGCGTGGCGAACTCGGCAAGGTGTTCGCCCAAGTGGTTGCCTCGGGCGCAGTGCGGGTGGAAGCCGGGTTCCGACTCACGCATATGACCTCAGCAGGGCAGAAGCTAAGGCTCGGCGCAGGCTCAGATCGTTGCGGTCATCACGTCGAGGTCGATGAGCTGATTGTGGCGACCGGCTTCCGCCCGGATCTGTCACTTCTGCGCGAGCTCCGGATCAGCCTCGATCCGGCGCTCGAGTGCCCGCCTGAGCTGGCGCCGCTGATCGATCCCAATGTGCACAGCTGCGGCACGGTGCGCCCGCACGGCGCCCGTGAGCTTGCTCAGCCGGAGCCCGGCTTCTACTTCGCCGGCATGAAATCCTACGGCCGAGCGCCGACGTTTCTGATGGTGACCGGCTACGAGCAGGTGCGATCGATCATGGCCGACATCGCCGGCGACCGGCAAGCGGCGGAACGCGTAGAGCTGGTGTTGCCCGAGACGGGCGTCTGCAGCCGTCCTGTGACTGTGACCAACGACGAAGCGGGTTGTTGCGGCGGACCGGCTCTCGCCGACAAGACGGCTTGCTGCAAGGCCGACGAAACCGCCAAGGGGCAGGGAAAGGCCGGATGCGGCTGCAGTTGACGCCCAACCGCTGCCGCTTCGATCTTGCGGCCCATGGGCCGAGAGGCCCTTGGCTTGACAGCACACGCCCGGTATGGGCCGACGGCGATCGCTCGTGAACGGCTTGAAGGCACAAACCAGGGTCATCATCGGGCTAGGCACTGCCCAGACCCTGGCGTGGGGCTCGACCTACTACCTCCCCGCCATCCTGGCGGCACCCATGGCGCACGAGCTTGGTGTGTCGACTGGGGTTGTCTTCGCGGCGTTCTCCGGTGCCCTCGTTGTGGCCGCGGTCCTCGGCCCACTCGCCGGCCGTCGCATCGACCTTTCCGGCGGCCGCGACATGCTCGCCGCCTCGAACCTGGTCTTTGCGGCAGGGCTCGCACTGCTTGGCGCGGCCCCGGGCTCCGTGACGCTTGTTTTCGCCTGGCTCATCATCGGCTGCGGCATGGCGATGGGGCTCTACGAGGCGGCGTTCTCAACCCTGGCCGGCCTCTATGGTCGTGAGGCGCGCGGCGCGATCACAGGCATCACCTTGCTGGCCGGCTTCGCAAGCACCGTTTGCTGGCCGGTCTCCGCCTATCTGGAAGCCGAAGTCGGCTGGCGAATGACATGCTTCGTGTGGGCGGCCGCACACGTAGTCCTCGGTCTGCCGCTCAACCGTGTCCTCGTGCCGCTCGGCAAGCAGGCGACGTCACCGGCCACGAACGACCCGGCCAGCACTCTTCCAGTGGCAGGCAATGGGGTGCAGAAGCACGCCGCGCTGTTGCTTGCACTCGTGTTCGCAGTAACGTGGTTCACGAGCACGGCCATGGCCGCGCACTTGCCGCGCATTCTGCAGGACGCCGGCGCTACGCCGGTTGCGGCCGTCGCGGCCGCGGCATTGGTGGGCCCGGCGCAGGTCGCGGGGCGGCTCGTCGAGTTCAGTGTGTTGCAACGAGTCCATCCGCTGCTCTCGGCGAGGCTTGCGTCAGTGGCCCATCCCCTGGGCGCCATCGCGGTGATGGTGTTCGGTGCACCGGCCGCCGCCGTCTTCGCCATCCTTCATGGGGCGGGGAACGGCATCCTGACGATCGCCAATGGCACGCTGCCGCTCGCCATCTTCGGCCCCGCCGGCTACGGCCTGCGTCAAGGCGTTCTAATGATACCGGCGCGGTTCGGACAGGCCGCGGCGCCGTTCCTGTTCGCCCTGCTGATGGAGCGTTACGGAGTTTCGGCTGTCAATCGGCGCGGAACTTTGACCCCTGATCGGCGTCCAATCTTGACCCCTCCACTATGTGCGTCTTCCGCTGCTCAAGGCCGGAGTTGCGGAGCGTAGCGGAGCAACGGAGGGCTTGAGCAGCG
>JBAPMW010000783.1:0-1717 GCA_049278815.1 Hyphomicrobiaceae bacterium | reverse complement strand
GCACCGCCGGCGGGGCCGGTGGGATTTGCGGCCCGCGAAGGAAGGATTGCCGATACACAGCAAATGGAAAGCGCTCCACCTAGGCGCGCCTGGCAGTCGGTGCGAGCACCCTCTCCAATGCCGGCATGAACTCCCTGTAGTGATCGATCGCCGCGGTCGGGTTGAGCTCGCGCACGGGCACCTGCGTATAGCCGAAGCTGACGCCGATCGAGGGGATGCCGGCGGCGGCCGCCGCGGCGATATCCACCTCGCTGTCGCCCACCATCACGGCGCGATCGTGCTGCCCTCCGGCCAACGCGATGGTGCGGGTGAGATGGCCCGGGGCCGGCTTGAACACGTCGAAGGTGTCGCGGCCGGCGATGGCCGCGAAGCGCTCGTGCAGGGCGAGCTGGCGCAGCAGCGACCGCGAGAGCGCCTCGAACTTGTTGGTGCACACAGCGAGCCGGGCGCCGAGCTCCAGGAGGCGGTCGAGCAGCTCCGGGATGCCCTCGAACGGGCGGCTCAGCACGGCGATGTTGTCGGCGTAGTACGGAAAGAACCGCTCGTGCAGGCGGCCGACCTCCTCGCGCGTCCTGGTGACGCCGTTGAGCCGCAGCCCCTCCTCGATCATGGCGCGCGAGCCGTTGCCGATGAAAGGATGCAGCTGTGCGGGCGCAACAGGGGCGAGGCCCGCCAGACCGAACACGTGGTTGGCGGCGGCGGCGAGGTCGGGCGCCGTGTCGACGAGGGTGCCGTCGAGATCGAAGACGATGGTGACGCCGGACAGGTCGAGGGCCATGGACGATTCCGGCTCGGACAGAGTGACCGAATGTAGGGCCGTAGGGTCAGACCCGCAGTGTCTGACCCTATCGGAACGGCAAGTCGGTGGTGCCAGGCTTGGCTCCCGCCTGCGTCAGCATGCAGTGCACCTGGCCGCGGTGGTGCGTCTGGTGGTTGAACAGGTGCGTGACGAGCAGCCACTTGGGCCGCGATACCTCGCGCCCCACCACCGCGGAGAACCACACCAGGTCGCCCTCGAGCCAGGCTGGGGCGAGCCGCTCCGCCCAGTCGAGGATCGCCCGATCGAACGCCGCGCGCTCGCGCTTCAGGTCCTCCCAGCCCTCGTGCACGGAGACCGATTCCGGGATGGTCGCCACCTTCGGCCTTGGCGTGCCGGCGAAGCGGCTCATCCATATCTGGTCGGCCCAGAGCAGATGATTGAGCGTGCCATGGATCGAGCCGAAGAACGCCCCGCACGGCGCCTTGCGCGCCACGTCGCCGAGCCCGTCGGCAGCGCCGTAGAGGTTGTCATTCTGCCAGCGGTTGTACTCCGCCATGGCATGCACGTAGCCGAGCGTGATCATGCCGACCTCAGGTTGTGGGTGAGCCGCGCGATGTCCTGCGCGAGCACATCGTCGTTGCCGTCCTCGGATGCGGCCACGCTGCGCAGCATCTCGACCAGATCCGACCGCTCCTGGGGCCCGCAGGCGCGCAGGATGACCGGCGTCAGCCGCCGGAACACCTCGCCGGCGTCGGTGCGGTCCTGCACCAGCCAGCGGGCGCGGGCGAGCAACGCCTCGGCCTGCTGCGGCGTGGCGCCGAAGTGCTTGCCGATCGCCGCGACGATGGCGGAGCGCTCGCGCTCGGTGATGACGCCATCCCACTGCGCGGCGGCCACCATCATCGCCGCGGCCGCCTCGCGTGCGTCATCGACGGCATCGAGCGGATGCCGCAGCTG
>JBAPMW010000782.1:0-1735 GCA_049278815.1 Hyphomicrobiaceae bacterium | reverse complement strand
GTAGAGCGCCGCGGCCTCCATCTCGACCGCGAGCAAGCCCCGCGCCGCCATGTCGTCGATTGCCTCCTGCGTCTCGCGGAAGGGAGCATCGGTGGTCCAGGTGGCGCCGCGCTCGACGGGGACGCGAAGGTGCTCGAATGCGCCGTCCATTGACGCAAGCAGCTCCGGATCGGCCGGGCTGAACTCTGTCGGCGGCAGGTAATGGTAGCTCGTGCCCTCGTCCCGGAGCGCCCGCTCGATGAGGACGAAGTAAGGCGGCGGGCGCAGCTCGGCGAGACGTCCCGCCGACGTCATGCTGATGAGCAGCCGGCAGCCCGACGCGAACAGCTGCTCGGCCACCAGGACAGCAAACGGCGCACCGACGGCGCAGCCGACGAGACCAAGCTCGGTGCCCCCATCTGCAACCTGGTAAAGCTCCGTATGGTAGCAGCCCCATGCCCGGTCCTGCTGCGCGCGGCCCGCGAAGCGCAGCCGGCGCACCATGTCTCCGTCCGGGTCGAGGACGCAGACCTCCGGCACGACCGCCGCGGCAAGGCCCTTCTGCCTACGTGCCTCGCGCAACAAGTTCTCCGGTGTGAATGCCGACGGCGCCGCATGGCGCTTGTGGGCAAGGATCGGCGCCGTGACCGCCGCTCGGGGTGCACCCGCTGCGGGTGGCTCGCTCATGCGGGCTTCCTTCCTGCGACGGCCGGCATGGATCACGCCGTCGGTGCGAGGATGCGCGCCAGCCGGTCGGCCACGACGTCGACCTCCTTCGTCGTGGTGCCGCGGCCGAGGCTGAAGCGAATCGCGCCCATGCCGGCCTCCGGCGCCACGCCCATTGCCTTCAGAACCGGCGACAGCTCGACCCGACCGGCATGGCAGGCGGAGCCCGTGGAGGCGGCAACGCCGTCGAGCCGGGCCAGGACCTCGGCGCCGACCCGGCCCACGAATGAGACGTTGAGCGTGTTCGGCAAGCGCTGGTTGGGATGCCCGTTGAGGACGATCCGGTCCCCGAGGTCCACCTGCAGCCGCTGCCAGAGCCGGTCGCACAGGGCGCGCACCCCTTCCATGGGCGCCAAATTGCGGGCGAGCCGGCAGGCGGCGCCGAGCCCGGCGGCGAGCAGCGCGGTCTCTGTGCCCGCGCGCCGGCCGCCCTCGTGGCCCGCGCCATGAACCAGCGGCTCGATTGGGGTGCCGCGCCGGATGTAGAGCGCGCCCACCCCCTTCGGTGCGTAGAGCTTGTGGCCGGCGACGGTGAGCAGATCGACGCCCAGGCCGTTCACGTCCGTGGCGATCTTCCCCACCGACTGGGCAGCATCGGTGTGGAGGAGCACGCCGCGCGCGCGGGCGATGCGGCTGACCTCCGCTATCGGCTGGATCGTGCCCACCTCGTTGTTGGCGTGCATGACGCTGACGAGGACGGTCTGCGGCGTGATCGCCCGCGCGACATCGTCCGGGTCGACGCGCCCGAAGCGGTCGACGGGAACGATGCTCATCTGGAAGCCCTGCCGCTCCAGGAACCGGCAAGGGACGAGGATCGCCGGATGCTCGACCGCGCTGGTGACGATGTGATTGCCCTTGGCCTGCAGCGCGCAGGCGACGCCCTTGAGCGCCAGGTTGTTCGCCTCGCTGCCGCCGCTGGTGAAGACGATCTCGTCACGCTCCGCGCCGAGCAGGGCCGCGACCTGGCCGCGCGCCTCGTCGAGAACGGCCTCTGCACCCGCGGCCGCCCAATGCCCGCTCGATGGATTGC
>JBAPMW010000781.1:0-6988 GCA_049278815.1 Hyphomicrobiaceae bacterium | reverse complement strand
GCCGAAGGCGCGCGCCGCCTCGTCGATCTTCTCCTTGGCCTCACCGCTGTCCACGCGCTGCAAGGCGGCCAGCATGTAGGGCCCCAGCACCCGGTTGACGACGAAACCCGGGCTGCTCTTCACGATCAGCGGGACCTTGTCGATCGCGGTGACGAAGACGCAGCCCTTCTGCACTTCCTCCTCGCGGCTGCCAGCGCCCTTGATGACCTCCACCAGCGGCATCTGGGCAACCGGATTGAAGAAGTGGATGCCGATCAGGCGGCCGGGGTCGGCCAGCGGCTCGGCGATGTTCTCGATCATGATGGACGACGTGTTGGTCGCCATGATCGCGCCCGGCTTGAGCTTGCCCTCGATCGACTTGAACAGGCTCTGCTTCGCCTCCAGCCGCTCCACGATCGCCTCGATCACCACGTCGGCGCGCGAGATGTTGGCGCCGGCGGGATCGGCGATCAGGCGCGCTGCGGCCGCGTCGCGCTGCGGCTTGGTCTTGAACTTGCGCGTGAGCAGGCTCTTCTGGGCGGCGATGCCCTTGGCGACCTGCTCGGCATTCACGTCTTGCAGCGACACCTCCATGCCGGACGCCATGCACCAGCCCGCGATATCCGCGCCCATCACACCCGCGCCGATCACGTGCACGCGCAGGGGCTTGAAGGGGGAGTCCTTGGGCGCCTGGGCCTTCAGCATCTCCATGAGCTTGAACACGCGCCGCAGGTTGCGCGAGGTGGGGCTCATCATGAGGGGAGCGAAGGCGCGCGTCTCCGCCGCCTTCATGCCCTCCAGGTTGCCGGCGTGGGTCTCGAACAGGTCGATGAGGCGGTAGGGCGCGGGATAGTGGTCCTCGCGTACCTTCCTGGCGGTCTCCGCGCGCATGCGCTTGGCGAGCAACCCGCGCGCCGGCCATTGCCGCACCAGGTCCTTCCAGAGGGGCGCAGGCCTGGACTTGCGCTTCCTTTCGATCGCCCGGCGCGCCATCCACGGCAGGTTGAGCGGGCTCGGCGCCAGCTCGTCGATGAGGCCCATGGCGCGGGCGGCGCCGGCGCGGATCATGGAGCCCGTGAGCATCAGCGGCATGGCCGCCAGCGCCCCGGCCTGGCGGATCGAGCGGGCGGTGCCGTTGAAGCCGGGGAAGATGCCGAGCCTCACCTCGGGGAAGCCGAGGCGCGTGGCGTCGTCGCGGGTGGCGATGCGCCAGTGGCAGGCGAGCGCCAGCTCGAGCCCTCCCCCTAAGCAGAAGCCGTGGATGCAGCACACGACCGGCACGGGCATGCGCTCGATGCGGTCGAGGTAGCCGTTGACGAGGCTGACGCTGTCGACCACCTCGCGCTCGCTGACGAGTTGCTCGAACTCGCGCACATCGGCGCCGACGATGAAGCCCTTCTCCTTGCCGGAGGCGATGACGAGGCCCTTGACGGTGCGGTCACGGGCGCCGCGCTCCACCGCCTCGACGATGGCGCCGAGCTCCTCCAGGGCGCGCCGGCTGAACGAGTTCTGGCTCTCGCCGGCACGGTCGAACACGGCCCAGGCGATGCCGTCGCGATCGACCGAGTAGCGCCAATCGATGAGCGTCGTCACGTCCGTCATGGCCCTGCCTCCGCTGTCTCAAGCCTATTCTGCCGCAGCGCCTTGCACCGCGCGCGTGTTGTGCCCCGGCGTCATGTAGTGGGGCTTCACCTCGGCGGGATCGAAGTGGTCGACGGCGATGACGCGGGCCGTCAGCGCCTCCACCTCGCGCAGCAGACGCGCCTCGACCTCGGAGACGACGCCGAGCTTGGCGGCGTCGCCGACCCAGTCGGTGCCGTGGACGCGCCGCAACTGGCCGGCCCGCACCGCGCGGTCGAGCTTCTTCTCGGCCGTCTCGGCGGCGACGGCCTTGGCGAAGGCGACCTCCAGCAGGCCAGTGGGATCGTCGGGGTTGTCCGAGACGTAGATGTAGCGGGTGAGACGGTCGCGGGTCTCGCCCGGTGTCAAGACCAGGTCGGCGCACTTTGCGCCCAGCCAGTCGGGCGCCGGCTTGTAGTGGGCGCCGAGCGGGAAGGTGACGAGCCGCATCAGCCAGCGCACCGGCAGCGAGGGGAAGTTATCGACTGTGCCGCGCAGCGCCTCCTGGAAGCGGTGGAGCCCGTTGCGGGCGCAGAGCGCCACGATGTGGCGATCGCCCTCCGGCTTGCCGTCGTCCTCGTAGCGCTTCAGCACGCAGGAGAGCAGGTAGAGCTCGCCGAGCGCATCGGCCAGCCGCCCGGTGAGCTTCTGCCTGGTCTTGAGCCCGCCGCCCAGCACCGCCACCGTCATGTCGGCCACGAAGGCGAAGTTGAGCGAGGAGCGCCACAGCTGCCGGTACCATTCGGCCGTACCGTAGGCCTTGTCGGGCACGCGGCCGAGCCAGCCGAACGTGAGGTTGTGGAACATGGCGCCGAACAGGTTCGACACCATGAAGGCGGTGTGCCCCGTGAAGGCCGCCTCGAAGGCGGCGAGCCCGCGCGCGCTGTCGGTGTCCTGGCACGCCTCGATCTCCTTGTAGAGGTAGGGGTGCGACCGCAGCGCGCCCTGCGCGAAGGTGATGAGCGAGCGCGTGAGGATGTTGGCGCCCTCCACGGTGATGGCCACCGGCATCGCCTGGTAGGCCGCCTGCAGATAGTTCGACGGCCCGTCGCACACGCCCTTGCCGCCGTGCAGATCCATGGCGTCGTTGAGCGAGCGGCGCATGCGCTCGGTGGTCTGGTACTTCATGATGGCCGAGATCACCGACGGCTTCTCGCCGCGGCTCACCATCGACGCCGTCACGCCGCGCGCCGCCTCGTTGACGTAGGCATTCTCCACCATGCGCGCGAGCGGCTCCTGGAGGCCCTCCATCTTGCCGATGGGGAGGTCGAACTGCTTGCGCACACGTGCATAGGCGCTGGTGTGGCGCAGGAGCGCCTTGGCGCCGGCCGAGGCCGAGGAGGGCAGCGAGATGGAGCGCCCGGCGGCCAGGCATTCCATCAG
The DNA here is from genome assembly GCA_049278815.1 of Hyphomicrobiaceae bacterium. Classification (GTDB taxonomy): domain Bacteria; phylum Pseudomonadota; class Alphaproteobacteria; order Rhizobiales; family Hyphomicrobiaceae; genus AWTP1-13. Next base: position 4,006 of record JBAPMW010000781.1, on the reverse strand, counting down.
CATGCGCCAGCCCTGGCCCACCATTTTCTCGCCGCCGATAACCCAGTCGACAGGGATGAACACGTCGCGGCCCCAGTTGGGACCGTTGGGGAAGGCTGCGCCCCCGGGCAGGTGGCGGCGGCCGATCTCCACGCCCGGGTGATCCGCCGGCACCAGCGCCAGCGTGATGCCGCGGTCCTCGCCGCCGCCCAGGAGGCTATCGGGGTCGAACGCGCGGAAGGCGAGGCCGACCAGTGTCGCGTTCGGCCCCAACGTGATGTAGCGCTTCTCCCAGGAGAGGCGGAAGCCCACGACCTCCTTGTCGTCGTGCATCCCGCGCGTGACGTAGCCCACATCGCGCATGGTGGCGGCGTCCGAGCCGGAGGTTGGGCCCGTGAGTGAGAAGCATGGCACCTCCAGGCCCTGGGCGAGGCGCGGGAGGTAGTATTCCTTCTGCTCCGGGGTGCCGTACTTCTCGATCAGCTCGCCGGGGCCGAGAGAGTTCGGCACCATCACCAGCGTGCACACGTCCGGCGAGCGCGAGGCGATGCGGCCGAGGATGATCGACTGCGCCTGCGGCGAGAAGCCGAGGCCACCGTGGCGCTTGGAGATCAGCATGCCAAGAAAGCCGTTCTGCCTGACGAAGTCCCAGATCTCGTTGGGGATCTCCTTCTCGTTGTGGCGGATGACCCAATCGTTGGACATGCGGCACAGCTCGTTGGTAGGGCCGTCGAGGAAGGCCTGCTCCTCCTCGGTGAGAGTGATGGGCGGCACCGCCCGCAGCTTGTTCCAGTCGGGCTGGCCAGAGAACAGCTCGGCGTCGAAGCCGATGGTGCCGGCGTCCAATGCCGCCCGCTCGGTCTCCGAGACCCTGGGGAGCATGCGCTTGACCATGTGGAAAAGGGGCCGGATCAGGATGGCCGTGCGGATGGCCGGCACGCACAGCGCCGCCAGGATGCCCGCCAGCACCCAGCCCGCCGCTCCGAGCCAGCCGGGCGCGAGCATCTGCGGCGCACCGTGGAGAACGCCCGACTGCCACACGAGCATCGCGCCGGCCAGACCTGCGGTCCAGGCCCAGAGCGGCGCGCGCCACATGCCGAGGGCGAACGCACCGATGAGGCAGAGAACGATCAGCACCAGCTCTGGCATGGCTCACACCTCCTTGCGGGGGCGCTGAATCGCGCCGAGGGACTCTGATTGATTATTCAACGCCTTAAATTTAGATGAAGTTGACGTTTACGTCAAAGCGGCCGCCGCACCGCCGGTGTAGCCGCCCGTTCGGCATGGATCGCCATGAACCCGCCGATGTCGGCGATCGGCAATACTATATCATGTCCCATGCGCTCGCGCTCCGGCCTTGACGCTGGACAAGCTGCCGACCTATCGAACCGGCACGCTGGAAGTCTATCCCAACGACAGCTCAAGGACAGCCCATGGCCACCGACGCAGCCGAGCTGGAGCCGCGCGAAGCGATGGAGTGCGACGTGGTGATCGTCGGGGCGGGGCCGGCCGGGCTCGCGACCGCCATCCGCCTGAAGCAGCTGGCCGTTGCAGCCGGGCAGGAGCTCACCGTCGTCGTCCTGGAGAAGGGCTCGGAGGTGGGCGCCCATATCCTGTCGGGCGCCGTCATCGATCCCATCGGCCTCAACACCCTGATCCCCGACTGGAAGGCGAAGGGCGCGCCGGTGGAGACGGAGGTGATGGAGGACCGCTTCTACTATCTGGGGCCGTCCGGCGCCATCCGCGTCCCCAACCTGGCGATGCCGCCGCTGATGGGCAACCACGGCAACTACATCGTGAGCCTCGGCAACGTGGTGCGCTGGCTCGGCGAGCAGGCCACCGAGCTGGGCGTGGATATCTACCCCGAATTCGCCGTCTCGGAGGTGCTCTACGACGACGGCGGCGCCGTCGTCGGCGTCGCCACCGGCGACAAGGGCATAGGCAAGGACGGCAAGCCGACCGACCGGTTTCAGCGCGGCATCGAGCTCAGGGCCAAATACACGGTGATCGCGGAGGGCGCGCGCGGCTCGCTCGCCAAGGTGCTGATCTCCCGGTTCAGCCTCGACAAGGGCCGCGAGCCGCAGAAGTACGGCCTCGGCCTCAAGGAGCTGTGGGAGGTGGCCACCGAGAAGCACCGGCCGGGCCTGGTGCAGCACACGCTGGGCTGGCCGCTCGACAACCGCACGGGGGGCGGCTCGTTCCTCTACCACTACGGCGCCAATCTGGTGGCGGTGGGCTTCGTGGTGCACCTCAACTACGACAACCCGCACCTCTACCCGCATGCCGAATTCCAGCGCTTCAAGACGCACCCCATCGTCCGCGACACCTTCGAGGGTGGGCGCCGCATCGGCTACGGGGCACGCGCGCTCACCGAAGGCGGCTGGCAGTCGATCCCGCAGCTGGCCTTTCCAGGCGGCGTGCTGGTGGGCTGCGCCGCGGGCTTCATGAACGTGCCGCGCATCAAGGGCTCGCACAACGCCATGCTGTCGGGCATCCACGCCGCCGAGGCCGCCTTCGCCGCTGTCACCGCGGGCCGCGCCCACGACAGCCTCGACGACTATGCCGAGGCCGTCCGCGCCGGCCCCATCGCCCGCGACCTGCGCCGCGTGCGCAACGCCAAGCCGATGCTCTCGCGCTTCGGCACCGTGCTGGGCACCGCGCTGTCCGGCGCCGACATGTGGGCCAACACGCTGCTGCCGGGCGTCGGCCTGGGCTACACCCTGGGGCACGGCAAGCCCGACCACGCCACCCTTGCCAAGGCGAGGCGGGCGCAGCCGATCGACTATCCCAAGCCCGATGGCGTGCTGACCTTCGACCGGCTCACCAACGTCGCCTTCTCGTCCACCAACCACGAGGAGGACCAGCCGGTGCACCTGAAGGTGGTCGACCCCGAGTTGCAGATCGACTCCGAGCACGACGTCTACGGCGGGCCGTCCGCCCGCTACTGCCCGGCCGGGGTGTACGAGTGGGTGGAGGAGAAGGGGAAGATGCCCCGCTTCGTCATCAACGCGCAGAACTGCGTCCACTGCAAGACCTGCGACATCAAGGACCCCAACCAGAACATCAACTGGGTGGTGCCGGAGGGCGGCGGCGGGCCGAACTACTCGGGGATGTGAGCGCGATGCGACGGAGTCATATCCAGCGAGAGCGGCCACCGGCAGCGAAAATCAATCGATCGATGGACGCAAGAGCCAACTCCGCTGCGGTACGTGAAGAGCGCAATAGAGGACGGTCAGGCCAAAGAAGATGAGCAAGCCTGCGGCCTAAGCTTCGACCGAGGCTCATGCATTGCTGCAAGGGAGGACCGCGCGCATGCGCATTGGCCTATTCGTCGTTGCATTGACGACCGCCGCTCTGGTCCTGCCGGCAACGGTCGCGGCGGGACCAGGGGTCGACATCTTTCAAAAGCATGGCCTGTTCGGCAGCTGGGCTGTCGACTGCACCAGGCCGCCTAGCGTAGCCAACCCCCATATCGTCTACCGACCGATCGATGGAGGTCGTGTCCAGAGGCAGATATCGGTGGAGCTCGGGAAAATCCTGGATCTGAGCACCATCGACTCCGCGGTCGAAGCCAGTCCGACCGAGCTGATCGTCTCCTGGAAGACGGGCGAAGGCGGCATCACTAACCGGATTCTGCTGGGGACCGGCCGGATGCAGGTGCAGGACTCGACGCGCAGCAACGGCCAGAAGCTGGTTGTGGGCGGCCGCCGGGTGACCGATAACATCGAGGTGCCCTGGTATCAGCGCTGCGGCCCACCCGACATCGCCGCTGGGCTTGCGGCGGCCCGGGTTGCGCAGGCGTAGCACCAGCGGCAGAAAAACCGGAAGGGGCCGGTCTCAGGTGCTCCGAGACCGGCCCCGATCGCAACACGCGGCGTAGAAGCCTACTGCGCCTTCTCGTAGGGGTAGACCAGCTTGCCTGTCGCGTACTTCGGCGGGCTGACGATGGTCTGCACCTTCATGCCCTTGAACTGCTCAAGATCGCTGCCCTTGATGCCATGGTACTGCACCGTGATCATGCGCGACT
>JBAPMW010000780.1:0-6224 GCA_049278815.1 Hyphomicrobiaceae bacterium | reverse complement strand
TGCCGACCTTGGGGAGCTCCTGCGAGATGACGCCCTCGATGGTCGTCACGGGCCCGGTATCGCCGGCACCGAAGAGATCAGTGTAGGCCGGGGAGTAGAAGACGGTGGCGCCAACCGTGCCACCCTTCCAAACCGGCGCGCTCGCACCAGCCTTCACCTCGAAGTAGCTGATGTCCGTTCCCCCAGTGCCGGGATAGCCGTAGTAAATCAAGCCCAGATCCAGCGTGATCCTGCCGATCGTGGTCTTGAAGCCGCCGTAGATGTCGATCTCAGAGCCGTCGGCGAAGTCAATGCCGGAGCCCGAGAAGCCGACATAGAACTTGCCGCAGGTCAGCTCCACGCCACCCTGAATGGCAGCGTCCTCGCCGCTCTGCGAGATGCCGCGGAACACGTAGTCCGAGGTCACGCCGACGTTGGCCGAGGTCGAGCAAACGCGCGACTCGGGCGCAGACGCGATCTTGCCGCGCGACGGCATGCCGTCGGCGAGCGCCGGGCCGGCAAGCAGCGCCGCCCCCAACAGCGACGCCGTCCCCCAGCTTGCAGACTTCACAGTTGTCCAGCTCATGTGTTGGCTTCCCTACCGGATTCGGATGTCGTTGGTGGTTTATGGTTTATGACAGTTGGTTCAAGCAATCGGAATTCGGTTGTTCAACAACACTCCAAGTCTAGAGCGTGTTAGTCTTGCAACAACGAGCTTGAATTGTGACTTTGAGCGTGCATATGCACATGGATTAAGCGATCAAAAGTGAGGCACACTGGTCAGTTCATGGGCATTTCGATTTTTGTTTGCGGCCTCGCGGGTGTGGCGCTGACGCGCAAAGCGTGACACATGTCCGGGATGGCTGCTCCTGCAACAGTCCTCATCACCGGCGCGGCCCAGCGCATCGGCCGCATCCTGGCGCTGACCTTCGCCGCCAACGGCTGGCGCGTGGGCCTGCACTGCCGCCGCTCCAAGCGGGAGGCCGAGCAGCTGGCCGCGGAGATCGTCGGCAAAGGCGGGGCCGCCGCCGTGCTGCAGGCCGACTTGGCCGATGCTGCCGAGGTCGAGACGCTGATCCCGGCCTGCACCGCCGCGCTCGGGGCGCCGACCTGCCTCGTGAACAATGCCTCGACGTTCATCTATGACACCGTCGCGAGCCTCGACCCCAAGGTGTGGGACACGCAACTGGCCGTGAATGTGAAAGCGCCGGTCTTCCTGTCGCGGGCTTTCGCAGCCGCGCTCCCGGCCGGGGAGACCGGCAGCGTCGTCAACATCGTCGACCAGCGCGTCTGGAAGCCGACGCCGAACTTCTTCTCCTATGCCGCCTCCAAGATGGCCCTGTGGAGCGTCACGCGCACGCTGGCGCAGGCGCTGGCCCCGCGCATCCGCGTCAACGCGATCGGGCCGGGGCCCGTGCTCAAGAGCGCGCACCAGACCGACGAGGAGTTCCGCCGCCAGTGCGAGGCGACCATCCTGGGCCGCGGCACCACCCCCGACGAGATCGCCCAGGCGATCCAGTTCATCCTCAACGCCCCCGCCATGACCGGGCAGATGATCGCCCTTGACGGCGGCCAGCACCTGGCCTGGGATACGTCCGACGTGAGGCGTGCGCCGCGCGGGTAGAGCAGTCTCATGAGCAGCACCATCCAGCCGCGGAAGACCCGGCACGCCCCCGTCCGGGTGGGCGCTCCGCGGCTGCGGCGCGTGTTCGTGCAGGATCTGGAGGTCGTGGCGAGCATCGGCGTGTACGAGCACGAGAAGCGCTACGAGCAGCGGGTGCTCATCTCGGCCGATCTGTGGGTGCGCGACGACTACGACGGCCGCTCCGACCGGCTGGCCGATGTGCTGGATTACGGCAAGGTCGTGGACGACATCGTCGTGCTGGTGCAGAGCGAGCACGTGAACCTGATCGAGACGCTGGCCGAGCGCGTTGCGTGCCAGTGCCTGGCCGATCCGCGCGTCGAGGGCGTGCGGGTGCAGATCGCCAAGCCGGATGTGGCACGGTCCTTCAAGTCGGTGGGGATCGAGATCGAGCGCTGGCGCGGGGAGTGAGGTGGTGAGTGGTGAGATGGTGAGTGGGCGGCGCGGAGCCGGGAAAGCGCTCGTTTCCAATGCGGCGGGAAGCTGTGGGGCAACGCCCCGAGCGGCCCGCTGCGTCCCCTTTCACCACCCGCTTCGGCGTCCATCCCCTCGGTTGGCTACCCTCTCGATCATGGCCATCCGTTTCGCCAGTCCATACGGGCCTTTCGACCTCCGGAGCCCTGAACTCACCATCTCACCACTCACCACTCACCATTTTGCCACAGCAGCGCCAAAAATTGCTGGTGAACATCGCACGCTGGCGTGATGTTGCCCGGAGGGAGCCGGCACGGGGTTTGGGGTTTTGAGGGAATAGCAGCCCATTTGTGTTAGGGGCTCAGGCAAGGGCCCGTATGCAAGCTCCCGGCACGCCGCCTGGATGACTTGTGCGGGCTGTGGGTCTTGGCTGCAGGCTTTGGGCGCTCAAGGATCGGGTGGGATCATGCTTCGAAGAATGGGGGCGTTCGTCATCCTCGCCGGCGTCGCGGCGACAACCGCAGCGGCGGAGCTGCCGCAGATCCTGGCGGGGCCCGCCAATGCGGTGCCGCAGTGCGTAACACCCGGGCGGCTGATGGCCTTCCTGAAGCTGCGCAACTCCGAGCTCGACCCGCGCTACGACGGCATCGCCACGCAGTACATGCGCTTCGGCGAGCAGTACGGCGTGCGCTGGGATATCGCCTTCTATCAGATGATCCTGGAGACCGGCGCGCTGAGCTACTGGCGCGGCAGCCGTGCCGGCGACGTGAAGCCGGACCAGAACAACTTCGCCGGCCTCGGCGCCACCGGCAACGGCGTGCGCGGCGAAAGATTCAAGGACATCGAGACCGGCGTGCGCGCGCACCTTGAGCACATCCTGCTCTATGCCGGGCGGCCGGTGGACGACCCGGTGGCCGAGCGGACCCGCAAGGTGCAGCAGTGGCGCGTCCTGGACTCGTGGCAGCACTCGTTCAAGCGGCCGCTCACCTTTACCGACCTCGCCATCAAATGGGCACCCGGCAGCCGGCACTACGCATCCATGGTGCAGCAGATCGGCGAACAATTCCACAATGTGCTGTGCCGCGCGCCCGACCCGCGGCCCGAGCTGGTGCGCGAGGCGCGCGCGTTGATCCAGGGCAAGGACGCGGGGGTCGGCAAGGTTGCCGAGGCCCCTCCGTCGGTTCGCCCGTCCGGCGAGGAGCTGGCCAAGCGCGCCATCGCGCAATCCAAGGCGGAGGGCACCGGCAAGCGGTCAAGCCTGGGGGTGAAGCCCGCCTCGGAGGCGGTCACCGCCCCCTCGGTTCCTTACAAGGTTGCAGGCCCTCCGCCGTCCGGCGCAAGCAAGGCCGGCACCGCCAAGGTGCCGACGGCAGGCACCGAGACGCCCCCGTCAGCCGGCACGGACAAGTCCGCCGACAAGTCCAAAGGCTCGCGCCTGGCGCTCGCTGGCGCCGGGTTGGCCGGCGCCAAGGCGAAGACCAAAACGATGCCCGACACGGCCCTGCCCCCCTCGGCCAATCAGAGATGTCGGGTCTGGACGGCGAGCTACGGCGGCCAGAAGGCGCTTATTATCCGCTCCGTCAGCGACCAGGTGGTCAACTTCACGGTCCTCGACGTGAACGACGGCACGGAGAAACGGGAGGCCGACGCGTTCATTGCCGCCTACGCTAAGAACGGCAAGATCGCGGGTGAATATCCGAGCCAGGCGCAGGCGCTTGACAAGGCCTTCGAGCTCTGCCCAGAGGGCTAGGAGCCCCGGGCTGGGCTTGGGCCAAGGTCTGGCCGGATGCGCCGGCCGGCTATCCTGTTGTCCATGCATGCAGGCGGTGGCGCACGCGCGGCCGCCTGCTCTCACGGTTTGGGGAGTTCATGTCGCTCAGCAAAGCTTTACTGGGTTTGACACTCGGCCTCATCGGCCAGGCCGCCGTCTCGCAGGCCCTGGCGCAGTCGCAGCCGAAGACGCCCACCACCGCCGCGTCCTCGGCGGCCAACGCCAATTGCCGCAACACCGGCAGCTTCAATGTCTGGCTCGATGGTTTCCGCAAGGAGGCGATCGCCCAGGGCATATCCCGCGCCACGGTGTCCGCCGCCCTCGACGGCATCACGCTCGACCCCGGCGTGATCGCCAAGGATCGCAAACAGAGCTTCTTTTCCCAGAGCTTCCTCACCTTCTCCGACAGGATGATCTCGCGGAACCGCATCAAGACCGGCTTGGCAAAGCTGGGGCAATACCGCGACCTGTTCGCCAGGGTCGAGAAGGACTTTGGCGTTCCGGGCCCCGTCATCGCCGGGTTGTGGGCGCTGGAGAGCGACTATGGCTCGTTCATGGGCAAGGACCGGGTGCTGCGCGCGTTGGCAACCCTCGCCTACGACTGCCGGCGCAGCGAGAAGTTTCGCGGCGAGCTGATGGACACGCTGCGCATCGTCGAGCGGGGCGACCTTACGCCTGAGGAGATGATCGGCGCCTGGGCCGGCGAGCTGGGGCAGACGCAGTTCCTCGCCTCGCACTATCTCAAGCACGCGGTGGACTACGACGGCGACGGCCGGCGCAACATGATCTCCAGCGTGCCCGATGTGATCGCCTCCACTGCCAACTTTCTGAAGCATCTCGGCTGGCGGCGCGGCGAGCCGTGGCTCCAGGAGGTGCGGGTGCCAAATGTTGATCATGGCAAGCTGCCCTGGGACCAAGCCGATCTCGCTATCAAGCACCCGCGCTCGCAATGGGCGGGCTGGGGCGTCACGCTGCCTGATGGCCGGCCGCTGCCCGACGACTCCATGCCGGCCTCGCTCCTGCTGCCGATGGGTCGCCACGGGCCGGCGTTTCTCGCCTACCAGAACTTCCAGATCTATCTGGAGTGGAACCACTCGCTGATCTACTGCATCACCGTCTCCTACCTGGGCACGCGGCTGGCCGGTGCGCGGCCCATATACCGGGGCGCCGAGGATATCCCGGTGCTGTCCTTGGAGCAGGTCAAGGAGCTGCAGCGGCAACTGGCGCGGCGCGGCTACGACGTGGGCGAGGTCGACGGCAGGCTCGGCGCCTCGTCGCGCGCCAGCGTCAAGGCCGTGCAGATGAAGCTCGGGCTGCCCGCCGATTCCTATCCCACGCCGGAGCTGCTGGAGCGGCTGCGCGGGGGGTAGGCGGCGGGTCTCCTCTCCCCGCGCTACGCCGACCTCGCCACAAGCTCCAACAGCGCGGGGAGTGGGCCGGGGTGAGGGGCAGCCAAGGGCTTTGCCCTTTCAACGATGCAACCGCCGACCGGCTGATTGAGGTCCGTCCTGGACTCGAAGTCGCCATCCGAGTTTTTCGTTCAGTTTATGGATCCTGACCCTAGGGAGTAGGGAATAGGGAATAGGGAGTAGAAAGGATATCGGTTTCGCTACTGCCCACTCCCCACTCCCCTACTCCCTGGCTCGCGCCAGCGCCACCGCCGCGCCGAGCCGGCCGCCAGCGCGCTGGAGGAGCGCCTTGGCGGCGTTGAGGTCGCAGCCGTCCGCCAGCAGCACCGCCAGCTTGATGTTGCCGCCGGCGCGCGTGAGCGCGTGGCGCACCTCCTGCTCGCCCCTGCCGGTCAGGCGGCTCACGATGGCCTCGCGGCGGCGGGCGAGCTTGATGTTGGAGGCCTGCACATCCACCATCAGGCCCTTGTAGACGCGCCCCAAGCGGATCATCAGCAGCGAGGAGATGAGATTGAGCGTGATACGCTGCGCCGTGCCCGCCTTCATGCGCGTGGAGCCGGCGATCGGCTCGGGCCCCGTGTCGAGGAAGATCGCGTGCCCGGCCTCGTCGAGGAGCGGCGTGCCGAGGTTGTTGGCGATGCCGATGGTGAGCGCGCCACGCCGCCCCGCCTCGCGCAGACAGGCCAGGGTAAACGGCGTCGTGCCGCTGGCTGCGACGGCGATCAAGGCATCGCCGTCGCCGACACGATGGCGCGCGATCAGCTCCGCCGCCTTCGCGGCCTCGTCCTCGGCGCCCTCCACGGCCTGGACCAGCGCCTCCCGGCCCCCGGCGATCAGCATCACCAGGCGCTCCGGCGGCCAGTTGAAGGTGGGCATCAGCTCGGCGCCGTCCTGGACCGCGAGGCGGCCCGAGGTCCCGGCGCCCGCATAGACCAGCCGGCCGCGCTCGCGCAGCCGCGATTCCCGCGCCCGCGTTGCCTCCTCGATCGCGCCGCGCGCGGCGCGGACG
>JBAPMW010000779.1:0-18207 GCA_049278815.1 Hyphomicrobiaceae bacterium | reverse complement strand
ATGTCGGCGTGGTGGCCGCGGCTTGCCACGTAGAACAGGATCTCGGCTCCGGCCGCGTCGAACACCGGCGTCACGACGGTGATGTCGGGCAGGTGCGTGCCGCCGTTGTAGGGCGCGTTCAGCATATAGGCGTCGCCGCGGCGCATCCCGGCGCCGCGCTCGCGGATGATCGTCTCCACCGAGCGGTCCATGGAGCCCAGGTGCACCGGCATGTGCGGGGCATTGGCGACGAGCTGGCCCTGGGCGTCGAACACGGCGCAGGAGAAGTCGAGCCGCTCCTTGATGTTGACCGACTGCGCCGTGTTGCGCAGCGCCTCGCCCATCTGCTCCGCGATCGACATGTAGAGGTTGTTGAACACCTCCAGGAGCACCGGGTCTGCCGTCCTGCCCAGGACCTCGCGCTGGCGTGGCGTGATGCGGCAGAGGATGAGGTCATCGCGTGGGCTGACCTCCAGGCTCCAGCCCGGCTCCACCACCACGGTCTGGTGCGGCTCGATGACGAGCGCGGGCCCGGTGAGGCGATGGCCGGGCGCCAAGTCTGCCCGCAGGATGACGGGGGCGTCATGCCAGGCGCGGTTGGAGTAGAAACGGGCCGTCTCGGCTTGCGCGACGGGTCCCCTCTCCCCGCTTGCGGGGAGAGGGCTAGGGTGAGGGGCAGCCAGGGGCTCTGCGCTGGGAACGTGCCCGCCATCGCGGCCCTGTCCATGAGAGGTCTGCGCCCTTGGCTGCCCCTCACCCCGACCCTCTCCCCGCGCTATTGGAGCCTCAGGCGCGGTTGGCGTTGCGCGGGGAGAGGGAGATCCGGCACCTCCGCCCACCGCCTCAACCTCCAGCGCGGCGATCGTCACGCCCTTCTCGGGCGAGACGAAGCCGAAGCGTTGGCGGTGCAGGGCCTCGAAGGCGTCGCGCATGGCGCCGGCCTCGGCCAGGGCGACCGAGAGCGCCGTGTCGGTGCCGTCGTAGCGCAGGTGCGCCCAGGCGGTGACGGCAATGTCGGCGGACTCTACGCCCTGGGCGGCGACCTCGGCGCGGGTGGTCTCGTCAAGTCGCGCCCGCAGCGCCTCCAGGCCGGCCAGCGCCTCGGCGCTCAGCGGCGCCTCCACCGACTGCTCGCGGCTCGCGCGGATGGGGGCGAGACCCATGCCGTAGGCCGAGAGCAGCCCCGACAGCGGGTGGATCAGCACCGTCTCCATGCCCAGCGTGTCGGCGATCAGGCAGGCATGCTGGCCGCCGGCCGAGCCGAAGCAGTTGAGGGCGTACTCGGTCACGTCGTAGCCGCGCTGCACGGAGATCTTCTTGATGGCGTTGGCCATGTTCTCGACAGCGATGCGGATGAAGCCGTCGGCCACCTCCTCCGGCGTGCGGCCGTCGCCGATCTCGGCCGCCAGCGCTGCGAACGCGCCGTGCACCGCCGCCTCGTCGAGTGGCTGATCGCGGCCGGGGCCGAAGATCGCAGGGAACGTGGCCGCCCGCAGCTTGCCCACCATGACGTTGGCGTCGGTCACGGTGAGCGGGCCGCCGCGGCGGTAGCATTTGGGGCCGGGATCGGCGCCGGCCGACTGCGGGCCGACGCGGAAGCGCGTGCCGTCGTAGGCAAGGATGGAGCCGCCGCCGGCCGCCACCGTATGGACGCGCAGCATCGGCACGCGCAGGCGCACGCCCGCCACCTCGGTCTCGAACGAGCGCTCGTACTCGCCGGCGAAGTGCGCCACGTCGGTGGAGGTGCCGCCCATGTCGAAGCCGATCACCTCCTTGAACCCGGCGAGCTGCGCCGTCTCCGCCATGCCCACCACCCCGCCCGCCGGCCCCGAGAGAATGGCATCGCGGCCCTGGAACAGATCGGCCGATTTGAGGCCGCCGGAGGAGGACATGAAGAGGATGTGGGGCACTTCCTCGCCGCCGCCGCGACGGGATCCCCCTCCCCCTTGTGGGGAGGGGTTAGGGGTGGGGGGACTCCCGACCTTCGATGTTCTGGAATCCCCCCCACCCTGTCCCTCCCCCACAAGGGGGGAGGGGACGCCCGAGCCGAGGTTGGGAGCCATGGTGTCAGACCCGGAGGGTCTGACACCGATCGCACCCGCAACCTGCTCCACGTAGCGCCGCAGGATCGGCGAGAGATACGCATCCGCCACGGTGGTATCGCCGCGGCCGACGATCTTGATCAGGGGCGAGACCTCGTGGCTGACGGACACCTGGACGAAGCCTGCCGCCCGCGCCAGCTCGGCCGCCTGCCGCTCGTGCCGGGGATGGGCGTAGGCATGCATGAGAACGATGGCGACCGACGTCATGCCGTCGGCCACGGCCGCCGTGAGGTCGCGCTCCAGCCCCTCCGCATCGAGCAGCTGCTCCACCGTGCCGTCGGCACGCACGCGCTCATTGGCCTCCACCACGCGCGCATAGAGCATCTCGGGCTTGACGATCTGTCTGGCGAAGATGTCGGGCCGCGCCTGATAGCCGATCTCCAGCTGGTCCTTGAGACCCTTGGTAATGACCAGCAGCGTGCGCTCGCCCTTGCGCTCCAGCAGCGCGTTGGTGGCGACGGTGGTGCCCATCTTCACGGCGGCAATGCCCTCGGACGGGATGTCTGCGCCCGAGGGCAGCCCAAGGGAGAGGCGGATGCCTTCCAGCGCCGCATCGTCGTAGGCGCCAGGGCTCTGCGACAGCACCTTGCGGGCAGTGATCTCACCCGCGGGCGAGCGCGCCACCACGTCGGTGAAGGTGCCGCCCCGGTCGATCCAGAAGTGCCACTTGCCCAGATCTGGGCCCGGATCTGGACCAGGGCCGCCGGCCGGTTCCGTCATGTCGCTCTCCTGCTGCAAGCCGCCCTCATTGTGTCAACATCATGCTTTGACACAAGCGCGTGGGGCTATCGCTTGCGCGCGACGATCATGGTGTAGCGCGACGCGCCTGCCCGCGTCAGGCGCTCCAGGAGCAGGCCGCCGGCCTGAGCGTCCGAGACCAGGCGCAGACCGAGGCGATCGCGCCAGCGGCGGCGGCGCGCCACCGCGGTGAGCTCAGCCACCACCTCCGCCTCCGAGCGCGGCGACATCCGGGGGGTGAGGTCGCTCACCGCCTCGACCGCGCAGCCCGCCGCCTCAAGGTGCCGCATCCACTCCTTGTCGGTCGGCATGGCGGGGCAGCGCCACATGCGCTTGAAGCCGTCGATGTCGGCCGCGTGCCGCGGCGCGACCGGCTCGGCCAGCATGTCGTCGACGATGATGAAGGCGCCGCCCGGCTGCAGCGCGGCAGCGAGGTTGGCCACGGTGGCCGCCGGCGCCGGGCTGTGGATCAGGCTCTCGATGCCGAAGACCAGATTGAACCGGCACGGCAGAGGCGCGTCGTAGGAGGAATACGCGAAGGACACAGCATCGGCCACGCCCATCGCCTCGGCGTTGCGCTGCGCGATCTGGTGCTGCCGCTTGTTGATGGTGATGCCGAGCCAGCGGCCGCCGAGCGTGCGGTGGAGATCGAGGCAGGTGCCGCCGTAGCCGCAGCCGGCGTCGAGCGCGTCGATGGGCCCGATGTCGGAGGCCGCCCGCGCGATCAGGCGGTGGACGGTGCGGTCGCTGTACCCGCCGGTCTCGGGATCGATGAGCTGACGGTGGATCATGTGCGGCCCGACCGCGTCGAAGGCGCGGAAGCGGTTGGTGAGCTGCGACCAGAGGTAGAGAAAATCGTAGTAGCGGCTGACGTCCCTGGTCCCGTCCGAGTATGCCATGGTCTCGCAATCCCTCCGTGCCTGCAGCATGGTGCAGCACGGAGACGGAAAAGTGGCGCGAATGACGCGCCGCGGCGCCGCATGCGGTCGACGCAATCGACCGGCGCGTCGCCTCAATCGAGCTTGGACAGGTCGAGCGTCTCGGAGGGGCCCAGCCAGATGACGTGGGCGGTGTGGTCCTCGATGGCGTCGCCGGTGTTGGCGTGGGCGAAAACGGTGAGACCATTGCGGTTGAGCACGAGCCAGGGAAGCACCTCGGCGAGATGGTCCATGGCGAACGCGAGCTGGCAGCTGCCGCGCGGGTGCGGGCCGACGGGGTTGTCGTGCATGCGTCCCACCGTGAGGGGGAAGCGCTTGCCCGCTGCCTCGCAGAGCTGGCGCGCCTGCTCGCGCGTCGTTGGCGCATCGTAGTAGACGTGGGCGTGGTAGCCGGTGATCGTGCTCATGCGCCGCTCCGTTGGTTAGGTCAGGCGGCACATCCTGGCATTGGAGCTGGACGCCGGATAGGGGCGTCTGCATACATGACCGATCAACAACGCTCGGCGTCTGTGGGTGGTGGCGCCAATGGCCATAGGGCCTCGCACAAACTCCTTGCTCGGCTATCGTGTGCTCCGGGAGCTTCGCACAAGCTGACCACTCCGATGCTGCTTCGGCTTGATCACTCTGGATCGCGCAGGCATCTTGCGGAGCAAGGCATTGAGCGAACCGGCAAGGAGCGAATCCATGGATCTGGGCATCAAGGGCAAGTCGGCGATCGTGTGTGCGGCCTCGAAGGGCCTCGGCAAGGGCTGCGCCGAGGCGCTGGCGCGTGAGGGCGTGGACGTGACGATCTGCGCGCGCGGGGCCGATGCGCTCAACGCCACCGCCAGGGAGCTCGGCCAGCTCGGCGCCAAGGTGACGCCGGTGGTGTGCGACGTGACCACCGAGGAGGGCCGCAAGGCGCTGCTCGCCGCCTGTCCCAACCCCGACATTCTGATCAACAACGCCGGCGGGCCGCCGCCGGGGGACTTCAAGAATTTCACGCTCGACGACTGGCGCAAGGCGGTGGAGGGCAACATGATCGCGCCCATCGCGCTGATCCAGGCCACCGTGTACGGCATGATGGACCGCGGCTTCGGCCGCGTCGTGAACATCACGTCCCAGTCGGTGAAGTCGCCGCTGCCGGCGCTGGAGCTCTCCAACGCCGCACGCGTCGGCCTCACCGGCGCCGTGGCGGTGCTGGCGCGCAAGACCGCGCGCAGCAACGTCACCATCAACGGCGTCCTGCCGGGGCCGTTCGCGACCGATCGCTTGCGGGCCGTCAACCAGCGGGCTGCCGACACGCGCGGTGTGCCACTGGCAACCATCGAGGCCGAGCGCACGGCGGCGGTGCCGGCGGGCCGCTTCGGCACCCCGGCCGAGTTCGGTGCCGTGGTGGCGTTTCTCTGCTCCCAGCACGCCGGCTTCATCACGGGGCAGAGCATCCTGCTCGACGGCGGCGGCTTCCCGGGGCTGCTGTAGCCTCTCCCACGGGGCGGCTCCGCTGCGGCTCAAGCCGTCCCGATACGGCGGGACTTATTTCACGCTGTAGAAACACCAGTTCCAGAAGCGTCACGGTTCCTGCCCATTCTGAAGGCAGCAGCGCAATTTTGTCGCGTGGCGGGACCGTCACGCCCTGTTGCCGCGCCTAGAGGCCAGGGCGGCTCTGCTGTTGCCGATGAGCAAACCGCGGCAATTCCTTGAATCCGGTTCATATTCTGCGATTGACGTGACAGCTCCCAGTTGATCGTTTGCCAGCCGCCGGAAGGTGGCCATTGCCTCGAAACGGGGAGAGCCGTCACGGGTTTCCGGCCGTCGGCAAGAGGGAAAAACCGCACTCGGACAGGCAAGCGCTTTAGAGCCAGCCGAAAATCCGGTCGAGACGGCTCTGGATTGGCCATGACAGCCATGGTCTGTCCGCAGGCGTGGGCCGATGTTCGGCGGCGGCCCGTACCGACGGGGTTCCAAAAAAGAGTACGGAGATCGCCATGAGATCTTTCTTCGCAGCGGTCCTGGCCGCACTGGCCCTTGCCGGGGGAGCTTCGTTGGCAGAAGCAGCGACCGGCAGCACGTTGCGCGCAGCCGGCGCCCAGGAGGGCAAGGCGCGCCCGCATCTGCATCTCGCCCGCGCGGCGTTCGACGATGACGACGACGTGCGACCATCGCGCCGTTCGCGCATGGATGGCCCCAATTGGAAGCGTCCGCGTTACGCCAAGCAGCGCCATGCCCGCTCGACCAAGCGCCTCGGCCGCCGTGCCGCGGTGCGGGCGAGAGCGGGTGGTTCCGGCACCACCGGCATGGCGTCCTATTACGGAGGCCGATTTCATGGGCGTCGCACCGCGTCCGGCGCACGCTTCGACTCCAGCGGCCTGACCGCCGCCCATCGTACGCTGCCCTTCGGCACGAAGGTCCGCGTCACTCATTTGGGCAGTGGCCGCTCGGTGGTGGTGCGCATCAACGACCGCGGGCCCTTCGTCGGCGGGCGCATCATCGACCTGTCGAAGGGCGCGGCCGGCGTGATCGGCATGCACAAGCAGGGCGTCGCCCGCGTCAAGGTGACCGTTCTCGACCGCTGACACGCCCGGGTCTCCGAGAGCTGGACGGCGGACGCGTCGGCGTCCGCCGCTTGCATTGTGGATGCTATCCACTTGATGCCTCTGCATCTCCCCCCACCCGGTGCGGTGCCTATAATTCGCGGTCGTTTGCAGCGACGGGACGTGGGTGGCACCATCCGTCCTTCACGGGCAAACGGGGCCGCCGTCGCGTCCGCGGGCACTGTAAGCCCCCTCAATGTGCTGCTCGGCGCGTGTGAAAGGCTCGGGGACCGCCTCCTCGGTGTTGCTGACGAGACACTGGCCATCGAAAAATGGGATAGCACGACCCGCGAATTGCCCGCCCATCGATTGCGTGCAATGCTTGGGCGCATCCAACGCGTCGGCGCGGCGTTCAGATGCTTATGTGATGTTGACACACCAATGGCTTGGCGAATCGCGGACAGCCGAACGATCTATCGGCCACTTTGGCTCCTGGCCGTTGCTGTGCTTGTTGCAACGGCACGGTCGACGCTGTGGCGGAGGCCGAACTGGCCGGCCGCGCCAATCACGGGGGGCATCCGGGTGTCGAGAGTGTGGTGTCGCGGTCTGTTGCTGGCATGCCTTACGCTGGCGCCGCTCCCGGCTGGCGCCGAGCCGGTCAAACTCAGGATTACTCTGCAGCTGCCCATCACGAACCATCTCGGCGTGAACCTGGAGCAGTTTAAGGACGACGTAGAGGGGAAGACGAGGGGTGCCATCGTGGTCGAGATCTTCGATCGCAGCCGCCTCTACAAAGACAATCAGGTTTTGGCGGCCGTGTCTTCGGGCGCGATCGAGATGGGCACCGTGGGGCTTTCACAATTCCACAAAGTGGTCCCGGCCCTGGAGGTGTTCGCCCAGCCGTTCCTCTTCAATTTCGACGCACTCGTTCGGGCGGCAACCAGTCCGGATAGCGAAGTGAGGCGCGTGCTTGACAAGGCCGTGCTCGAAACCACTGGAGTGCGCGTCCTTTGGTGGCAATCCTATGGGCAGAGCGTGTTTTTCTCCAAAGGCCGGGACGCAAGAGCTCCCGCTGCGATCCGTGGTCAGAAGATACGCGTTTTTGGTGAAAACATGGCAAACTTCACCAAATATTGCGGCGGTATTCCTTTCGTGATCACGGCCTCCAAGCAGGCCCAGGCAATCAAGGACGGCACGGTCGACATGGCTATGACCGGGGTCACGGGCGTCACGTCGCGTGAGCTCTGGAAGGTGACGGATACGATCACGCGGACGGAGCATGCCGCCCTGGAGTTCGTTGTGATCATCAACGACAAGGCGTGGCAATCCCTTGGCGAGCACCACAGGGCTGTCATTACCGCCGCTGCAAGAAGGGCGGAGCAAGCCCTGCGTCAGGAGATGGCTGACATCGAGGCCAAGGCGTACGCCTTTGCGCGCGACAAGGGCATGACGGTCTACGATCTGACGCCGAACGACGTGGCCGAGTGGAGGGCCTGCAGCGCGCCTGTCATCGTAGACTACCTGACGCTTGCAGGAGAGCTCGGCCAGCGCATGATGGCAGCTTACGGAAAGCTGCGGACACAACCGTGCTGTGCGTCCGGTCCCCCCGGAGAGTTCACTCGGCGCTGACCGGAGCATTGGCCAACCTGCGAAACTCTGCTCAGGTCAGGAAGCGCGCGAGATCAGCGCCTCCATCTGGGCGACCTTGGCGTCCGGCCGCCACACGTTCTTGAAGCTGTGGTGCTGGCTGCCGCCGCCCGGCACGTCGAATTTCACATCGATGTCGCCGGTGCCGAAGCCGAGAAAGCCCAGCCCAAGGATCTTGTGCACGATGATGTCGTCGCTGCGCTTGACCACCTGGAAGTTGAGCGGCCTGAAGGTCTCGATCTGGCCGGTCACCGCCGATCTCCACCCGACCTCTCCGGGGTTGACCACGCCGTAGCTCAGGCGCGCGTGGACGAAGGTCGTGTAGAGCCAGACGGCGAGCGTGACGACAAAGGTGACGACATAGTAGGCGAGGTTCATGTTCACCTTGATCAGCGTGAGCCGGTCGAACACGGCGGTCCATCCAACGGTCATGTGCACGATGAGCCCGATCACAACCACCACCAAGCCGAAGATGATGGCGTGGAGGCCGCGCGCGCGCAGATGCGTGAAGATCAAGGTGGCGAACAGCACCACCAGGAAGCCGATGCCGAGCCAGGGGCTGGTGTGCACCTTGAGGGCCTTGTCGCCGATCTGGATGCTCTCGCCGAAGAAGTAGGTGAGGACGAGGCACACCAGCGCGGCGAACCAGATGGCCCACCAATAGACAAGGTCCGAGTATTCGTAGATTCGCATCCCCCTCAGCGCCTTCGATGCTTCGGCGAGCTTGGCCTGGGTCGTGGCAGCGGCGGTCATCTAAGATCCTCCCCAATAAATTCGGGACATCCGCAATACTGCCCGCCACATGGAGCGACGGCATGGCAGCTGTCAACGGGGGCTTGGCGGCGGCCGGCTGATTCTTCCCAAGCCCCGGCCGCCGGGGCAGGTGGTGCGCCGCAATGCCTGAAAGCGCTTAGTACGCATCAGGGATGACGCCGAGCCCATCCAGGGATCAAGCCTGACAGTCAGGATTTGGCCGTTAATCTTTTTTGATTGACAAGATGGCATGATATTTGTCAATTAATCGGCTTGACTGACAACTTAGATGACAACAGGATGGCAGCTATGGCAGCGGCGCGGCGGGCTGCGGAGATCGCGGCGCTTCGCCATGCCCTCGCGCAATTTCCGGACGGCGCTTCTCTCGGGCAGATCTTCACGGCGGCGGCTCTTCCCGTGTCCCAGCGCACCCTCATTCGCCGCCTCGCGCAGATGGTCGAGGATGGGATGGTGCGCAAGGAAGGCGAATCCCGCGCCGCGCGCTACCTCCTGATCGCCCCGATGGGGTTCCATGAGGACGCTCCGCCTCCTCCAGCGCAGCACGCGATGCCGGGGCTGGTCGGCAAGGCGGGCGAGGAGGTCCTGCGTCTGGTGACGCGTCCGATTCAGGTCCGCAGGCCCGTCGGCTACAGCCGCGCGTTCCTAGGCAACTATCAGCCGAACCGATCGAGCTATCTCTCCGCTGTCGATAAAGCGCAGCTTGCTGCGATCAGCAAGACCGTCGACGCCGCAAACCCGCGCGCCGGGACCTATGCGCAGCGCATTCTCAATCGGCTGCTCATCGACCTGTCGTGGAACTCCAGCCGGCTTGAGGGCAACACCTATTCCCTGCTCGACACGCAGCGCCTCATCGAGGCCGGTGAGGCGGCCGAGGGCAAGGCCGCCACCGACACGCAGATGATCCTCAATCACAAGGCAGCCATCGAGTTCCTGGTGGAGTCCGCCGAGGATATCGCCTTCAACAGGTATACCATTCTCAACCTGCATGCCCTGCTGGCGGAGAACCTGCTGCCCAATCCGGCAGCTGCGGGCCGCGTTCGCCAGATCCCGGTCGGCATCGGCGGCTCGGTCTACCATCCGCTCGATATTCTGCCGGTGCTCAACGAATGCCTCGACGAGCTGCTGGCCAAGGCCCAGGCGATCGAGGATCCGTTCGAGCAGGCCTTCTTTGTCATGGTGCAGCTGCCATATCTCCAGCCCTTCGAGGACGTGAACAAGCGCGTCTCGCGTCTTGCGGCCAATATCCCGCTCTTCCGCCGCAACCTCGCACCGATCTCGTTCGTGGATGTGCCGGACGATTCCTACACCTGGGGCATCCTTGGCGTTTACGAGTTGAACCGCGTCGATCTTCTCAAGGATGTCTTTATGTGGGCGTACGAGCGCTCTGCCGCACGCTATGCGGCCATCCGGCAGACCACGGGCGAGCCCGATCCGTTCCGGCTGCGCCACCGGCAAGCGCTCAAGCAGGTGGTGGCCGACGTGATCCGCAAGCCGATGGACCAGAAGGCAGCTGCAGGACATATCGCAACCTGGTCGGCAAGCCACATTCCCGAGGGCGACCGCGCCCGCTTCGTCGAGATTGCAGAGACGGAGCTCATGTCCATCCATGAGGGCAACTTTGCCCGCTACCGCATCCGCCCGCGCGAGTTTCAAGACTGGCAGTCCGTCTGGCAGGCCAGAGCGACCGACGGGAATCCGCGCGTAACAGCCTGAACTGCATCGAGACCCCGCTATCCCGCCACCGGCGTCGACAGGAGCCACAGCCCGAACAGGGTGTAGGCCACCATGACGGCGGCGAGCGGCAGCTGGCTCACCACGGCCGCGCGCGGGTCCCCGATGGCGCGGCGCGCCGTCTCGTGGGCGAGCAGCACGGCCAGCACGTGACCCAGGACAATGCCGGCGGTCTGCGCGTTCCAGATCGCCCGCGTGCCCTCGTAGGTATTGAGGAACGACGTCGTAACGTGGAAGTGGGCCTGCGAGCCCTGGGAGAGGACGTTGAAGCCGGTGCCGAACGGATCGCCGGCCGCCACATAGGCGTACTGGCCGTTGACCAGGAGCGCGGTGAGGTAATGGGAGAAGTGGAAGGCAAGCGAGATCGGCATGATGGAGAAAACCAGCGTTCCCAGCAGCAGGCGCGGCGGCACGGGCCGGCCGGCCAGCCGCCAGCCGAGGAGCACGGCACCGATGTAGAGGACGGCCAGCACCAACCAAGTCAGCACCAGCCCCATCGTATTGGTCCCAAGCACGGCGGAGCGCCCCGGAAACTCCAGCGGGTTGATGTCGTTGAGGCCGAGCCACCAGAAGGTCTTGCACAGGCCGTCGAAGGAGACGGAGGCGAGCGTCAGCAGGATGAGCAGGACGCCGCTCGGCGGCAGCGCGCTGCGGTCGAGCAGAGCCGCGCCGGGCATGGCCAGCGCCAGCCGCTGCCGCGGCTCGCCATCGCCCGCCGTCGCCTCCCACACCAGCGGCGACAAGCCCCCGATGAAGCGGAAGAACACGCTGAACGGCTCCGCACGACCGAGCCAAGCCTCCTCGCCGAACAGCAGGAGGGCGACGAAGGTGAAGAGCCAGTAGGCGCCGACCGCCACCGCGAGCCGCTCGGGATCGTCGGGGGCGATATCGATCAGCTCGAACCAGGCGAAGCCCCCGAACAGCACGATCGCCGGCCAGTAGCCGAGCCAGGACGGATAGCTGAGCGGTGGCCTTTCCCGCGCTCCGAGCCGCATCGCCAGCCGGTAGAGCCCCGTCCATGGGTTCACGTAGGCCCACAGGTTGCCCAGCACGGCCGTCGCCAGCGTGAAGCCCACCCACCACAGCGTCCAGATCGTCAGCGGCAGGGGGTTGGCCAGCGGATCGCGGCTGCCATAGAGGCCCGCAGCCAGCAGAAAGGCGAGGAAGAGCAGCGCCAGCACGCTGGTAGCTACGGGGCTCGGCGGCCGCAGTGCTACGAGCGGCAGCCGCGCATCGGTGAGGCGGTCGGAGATGCCCTTCGGCATGAGGGCGAGCACCAGGAAGGTCGCCGCCACGGCGAGCGTCCCGCCGGCCAGATAGTACCCGGTGGGCATCAGCAGCACGAACGCGCGCTCGCCGCCATGCGCCGAGGCCGGCGTCGCGAGCAGCAGCAGGGCGACGACGAGGAGCGCAACGCGCCATGCGGTGTCAGACCCTCCGGGTCGGAAACGAATCGCTAGGTCGAGGCGCCGCCCGGATCCCCTCTCCCCGCTTGCGGGGAGAGGGCTAGGGTGAGGGGCGGCCCCAAGGGAAATGCCCTCCACGATGGGCCCCAAAGTATTGCGCGTACCTTGGGCCGGCCGCTGAGAGGCTGGAGCCTTTGGCTGCCCCTCACCCCATCCCTCTCCCCGTCGCCCTCGGGACCGTCGTGGTGAGGTCGCGCTCGTGGATAGCCCGAGGGCGGCGGGGAGAGGAGGCTCCTCGCCGAGCGGTGTCAGACCCAGAGGGTCTGACACCATCCTGTGCGCGGAGCCGATCATCGCGACCCGACCCCGACGTATCGATGCACCAGCGACAGGTCGCCGCGCAGCGTCTCGACGCCCACCACGTCGCGGGTCCGGCCGTTCTCGATGAAGGCGACGCGGTTGGCCACCGGCAGCACCGCGTCCACGCGCTGCTCCACCAGCACGATGGCGACGCCGGCTGCACGCAGCCCGCGCACGCAGTCGCGGATGACGGCGATCATGGCGGGCATCAGGCCCTCGGTGGGCTCGTCGAGCAGGAGCACCTTCGGCTCCACGCACAGCGCCCGCGCGATCGCCAGCATCTGCTGCTCGCCGCCCGAAAGCGTGCCGGAGCACTGCTTCAGCCGCTCGCGCAGGATGGGGAACAGGGCCAGCACGCGCTCCAGCGTCTCGCGCCCGCAGCCGCGCGTCATCAGGCCGATCTCCAGGTTCTCGGCCACCGTCAGCTCCGCGAACAGCCGCCGCCCTTGCGGCACATAGGCGATGGCCTGCCTGGGCACCTGCCAGGCGGGCAGGCTGGTGAGCTCCACGCCGTCGAGCCGGATGGAGCCGGAGCGTACCGGCACCAGCCCCATGACGGCCTTGAGCGTCGTCGTCTTGCCGGCGCCGTTGCGGCCCAGCATGCACACCACCTCGCCGGCCGCCACCGACAGCGAGAGGTCGCGCAGGACCTGCACATCGCCGTACCACGCATCGATGCCGCTGACCTGGAGCATGGCCCTACGCCGGCGTCATGTGGGCAATCGAGAAGATCACCTCGCGTGAGGTAGCCTCGACGGGATCCCCCTCCCCCTTGCGGAGAGGGGCTAGGGGTGGGGGGAACTCACCCAACCATCGGTTCTCTGAAATCCCCCCCGCCCTGTCCCTCCCCCGCAGTTTAGGGGCGCGCCTCCGGCGCGACGTTGTGGCGAGCTCCTCGCTCATCTTCCGACGTGTTCCTCTGTGAAACGTCATGCGCTCACGTCCCCAGGTAGGCCCGCTGCACGGCCGCATCGCCGCGGATCTCGGCGGGCGTGCCCTCGGCCAGGATGGCGCCGTTGTGCATCACGGTGATGCGTTGGGCGAGCTGCATGACCACGTCCATGTTGTGCTCGATGAGCAGCACGGTTGCGTCTCCGGCGATGGTTCGGATCAGGTCGCAGAAGGCGGCGATCTCGGCGTCCGACAACCCCTGCGTCGGCTCGTCGAGGATCAGCAGCTTCGGTGCCAGCGCCAGCCCCATGGCCACCTCCAGGAGCCGCTGGTGTCCATAGGCCAAGGTGGAGGCCTTCGCGTCCCGGCGGTCCGCCAGCCCGACGCGGTCGAGCGCGTCGTCGATGCGGCGTTGCAGCTCGGAGGCTGGCGTCAGACCCCTTCCCCCCGTCGCTTCGGAGCCATCCCGGACCGCCGGTGCAAGGGGTCTGCCCGCATGCCGCCCATCCCGATGCATGGCGCTCTGCGCCGCCAGCGCCACGTTGTCGAGCACCGGGAGGTTGCCGTAGATGGAGGTGATCTGGAAGGTGTAGGCGATGCCGAGGCGGACGCGCCGATGCGCCGGCTCATCGGTGATGTCCCGCCCCTCGAAGACGACGCGGCCCGCCGTCGGCGGGATGCGCCCGCAGATCAGCCCGACGAGGGTGCTCTTGCCGGCGCCGTTGGGGCCGATGATGGCGCGCACCTCGCCCTCGTGCAACTCGAAGCCGACGTTGTCGACGGCGCGCAGGCCGCCGAAGTGACGGCTGAGGCCGGAGGTCGAGAGCAGCGTCACGGCAGCCTTGGTTACGGAAGCCACGGCGCCAGCCTCTCGCGCAGGGTGCCAAGCAGGCCCTTGGGGAACCAGACCACCAGCGCCAGCAGGGTAACGCCCACCACCAGCATGTAGGCGGAGGTGTACCCACTGGCGACATCGACCAGGTAGAACATCGCCAGCGTGCCGACGAGCGGCCCGAGCACGGTGCCGGAGCCGCCGAGCAGCACCCAGAGCAGCGGCAGGATGGAATACTGGATCGAGGCGAAGGTGGCCCCGACATAGGCGAACAGCAGCGCATAGGCAGCGCCCGCCGCCGCGGCAAACGTGCCCGACACCACGAAGGCGAGGAGCTTGTTGGCCTGGGTATCGTAGCCCAGCATGCGGGTGCGCTCCTCGTTCTCGCGGATGGCGACGAGCACCCGCCCGATGGGTGACCGCACCAGCGCCAGGCACCCGAGCGTGCACACGGCAAGCAGCGCCAGCGCCAGATTGTAGCGCACCACCGGGTTGGCGAGGTCCAGTGACAGGCCGCCGGGCAGCACGGCGCGGCGGATGTCGCCCCTCAGCACGAAGCCTTCGTCGCCGCGCGTGTAGTCGGCGAAGTAGAGGGCCGTGAGGTATCCGGCCTGGGCGAACATCAAGGTGACGATCATGAAGGCGACGCCCGAGGTCCGGAGCGCGATGAGCCCGAAGGCGACCGACACCACGAGGCCGGCACCGATGCCGAGCAGGAACGCCGCCACCGCGCCCACTCCCAGGTGGGCCGCCGAGAGGCCGGCGCCGTAGAGACCCGCCGCGAAGAGCATGGCGTGGCCGAGGCTCAGGAGGCCGGTGTAGCCGAACAGGATATTGAAGCCGACGGCATAGACCGCCAGCACCATGACGCGGGCGACGCTCAGGATGGCGTAGTCGCTCAAGACGAGCTGGGCCAGAAGCAGCGCCGCCAGCACACCGACGTGCAGGATGACGCCCCGGTCGACGAGCCAGGCGTAGGGCTGCGAGGCGGCGGCCAGGCGGAGGAGCTTCACCGCGCCGCCCCACCGAACAGGCCCTGCGGCCGCACCACCAGCACCAGCGCCACCAGCAGCGTCGCCAGGATCTTGGCCAGCGTGGGCGAGAAGAACACCGAGACGATGCCGTCGCTCAGGCCGACGATCGCGGCCGCGACCACTGTCCCTAAGATGCTGCCGAGCCCACCGATGATGACGACGATGAACGACAGCAACAGCGGGTCGTGCCCCATCAGGTAGTGCGCCTGCTGGATCGGCACGATCAGCACCGCGGCGATCGCGGCAAGCATGGCGCCGATGGCGAAGACTATGGCGTAGACGCGGTCTACCGGGATGCCGAAGGCCTGGGCAGTCTCGCGGTCGTATTGGGTCGCACGCATCACCAAGCCCAGCCTGGTGCGCGTCAGCACCAGCCAGGCGCTGAGAAGCAATGCCACAGAGGCGGCGATCACGATGAGCTTGTAGCCCGAGTAGCCGAACCAGGGAAACTGGATGCGGAAGTTGATCGGCGCCGGCACCGGCCGCGCGTCCGGCCCGTAGAAGGTGAGGGCCAGCTGCTGGATGATGTAGAGGAGGCCAATGGTGGCCACGATGGTGGCTTCCGGATCGTAGTTGACCCGCCTCAGCACGGTGCGCTCGCACAGGACAGCGACGGCGCCCACCACCAGCGGGCTCAGCACCAGTGCCATGAGAAAGCCCAGCGCCGGGTTGCCTGACGCAAAGCTCGCGAACCACCAGGCCAGAACCGCGCCGAGCATGAAGAACTCGCCGTGCGCCACGTTGACCACGCGCATGACGCCGAACACCAGCGACAGCCCAAGGGCCGTCAGCGCCAGCACGGCGGCCGTTACGGTGCCTTCCAGCACGGCGAGAAACAGGTGCGGTCCGAAGTCCACGTGCGGGCTCCATCCGTAGACGGCGGGGCCAGACCCTGCGGGTCTGACCCCAGGCTCCGACGCTGGGTGTACCATGGGGTCAGACCCGCAGGGTCTGACCCCAGCGCCCTACAGCGGCATCTTCGTATAGTCGGTGCTGTTCTCGTACTGGCCATCCTTGATGGATGTGCGGTGCACGACCTTGAGCTTGCCCTTCTCTACCACCGAGATGTTCTGGTGGCCGAACACCTGGTGCTTCTTGCCGTCGAACAGCTTGTCGCCCTGCGGGTGCTCGTTATTCTCGGGGATGGCGGTGATGGCCTCGGTGGCCTCGATCAGCTTGGCCTTGTCCGCCGGCGACTTGTAGCCCGACGCCTCGATCGCCTGCTTGATGATGTAGAGCGTCTCCCAGCAGCCGAACATGTGGGCATAGGTGGACACGTCCTTGGGATCCGTGACCGAGGCTCCCTCGGCATTTACGCCCACCTTCTCGCGATAGAACTTGTCGTAGGGCGTCTGGTTGACCTGGGCGTAGCGCGGAAAGCCTTCCCAAAAGTAGGTGCCCTCAAGGAACTCCAGGCCTGGGCTCGACAGCGCCACGGCCTCCAGCGAGTCGATGAAGCCGAAGATCTGGGGCCGCTTCGAGCCGAAATGCTCGCCCAGCTCCTTGACGAAGGTGAGCACACCGGGGCCCACCATCACGTGGTAGAGCACCTCGGTGGTGGAGGGGATGCGCGGGAAGTACTTGGTATACGACGTCTCCGTCGGCGGGATCGGGATCAGCTGCACCACCTCGCCGCCCTGGGCCTTGATGGCCGCGGAGAAGTAGTCGCGGTGGTCGTGGCCGAAGGCATAATCGGGGAAGATCATGGTGACCTTCTTGCCGAGCTTGTCGGCCACCCACGGCGCCATCGACGACACCTGCGAGCGCACGTCGGTGATGCCGGGCTGGAAGGTATAGCGGTTCAGGACGCCGGAGGAGACGTGATAGCCCTCGCTCACCACGTAGTAGGGCAGCTTCAGCTCGCCGGCGCGCGGCGCCGCGCCCATCACCACGTGGCTGAACAGGGTGCCGAAGGCGATGTCGACGCGGTGCTGGGTGGCGAGCTTCTCCACCACCTCGGCGCCGCGCTTGGGGTCGGTGCCGTCGTCCTCGGCGACGATCTCGACCTTGCGGCCGGCGATGCCGCCCTTGGCGTTGATCTCCGCCACGGCCGCCCTGGTGGTGCGCTCGTACCAGCGGCCGTAGGCGGCGCCGATGCCGGTGCGGTGCACCTGGAAGCCGAGCTTCAAGGGCTCGGAGGTCTGCGCCTCGACATAGCGCACGAAGCCCGGCGCCAGCTGAGCCGCCGCGGTCGCGACACCAGCGGTGCCGAGGCCCTTCAGCGCGGTGCGGCGCGAGACAGCGACGCGCTTCGGCTTAATCAGGAGTTTCTTGGCATCCTTCATAGCGACATCCCTTCTGTGTCGGCGTCATTCCCGCGCAGGCGGGAACCCAGATCACCTGCAAGCACGGTGCCGGCGGGTGGAGGCTGCACCCGCTGCAAGCGCGGGCTCTCACCGAAAGCGGACCCTCGGTGCGAGGTGCACTGGGTCCCCGCCTCCGCGGGGATGACGTCCGCGGTGAGCGCACCTGCAATCACGATGTCCCCGGCTCGTCTTATAGGTGTTGGCGTCACTGTCGGCAAAAGGCCCGCGGACTGACCCTGCAGCATAAGCGCCGCATCCACAATCAAGCCGCGTGCCAGATAGTCCGCCGCCCGCCTGCGTCCCGCCTCCAATGCCGCCAGCACGGCGCTGCGTGGCAGCTCGCCCACCGACACGGTGACGAGCCGGTGGCCAAGATCGCTGTCCGGATCGAGGGCGGAGGCCGACCGGCGCACGACTGCCGGGTGGTCGATGTTCACCGCATTGGCGATCAGCGTTGCCGCCGCGTCTGCCGTCGCCGCGTCGGCGGCCAGGACCGAGACGGAATCGGCGATGCCAAGCGAGAAGGAGCGGCCGCGCGCGCCGGATGTGGCGATCCCGCTGACTCCGCCGCCATGACGGATGTGCAGCCTGCCGTTCATCCGCGGCACCGGACCACGGTCAAAGCTGCCGGCAACGCCGATGTCGAGTGCCGTGCCGGGGGCGCAATGCACCGCGATGTCGCCGCCATCGTTGACATAGGCCCGCTCCAGCTCCGCGGCGCCCAGCATGACAGCCATCAGCTCGTCGGCCACCGAGCCGGCCACAGCCGCCATTGGCGTCACGAACACGTCGGCGAACGGCCGACAGGCGGCAACCATGCGGCGGGCGACGGGACTTCGAGGCAGGCGGGCATCGTCGATATCGGGTGAGACGGACGCCGCAACATCCCCTCCCCCGTCGCGCCGGAGGCGCGCCTTCGGCACGACGTGGGGGAGGGACAGGGTGGGGGGGATTGC
>JBAPMW010000778.1:0-11564 GCA_049278815.1 Hyphomicrobiaceae bacterium | reverse complement strand
GCGCCGGCGCCGGCGCGTTCCTGCGGGTCGCCGATCCGCTCATCGCGCTGGCGGCCATCGGCAGCACAGCGCGCACGCGCAGCGACGCCCGGATCGTGGCGGTGACGGGCAGCGCCGGCAAGACCGGCACCAAGGAAATGCTGCGGCTCTGCCTCAGCGACGCCGGCCCGACGCACGCCTCGGAGAAGTCCTACAACAACCACTGGGGCGTGCCGCTGACGCTGGCCCGCATGCCGCGCAGCGCCGGATACGGCGTGCTCGAGATCGGCATGAACCACGCCGGCGAGATCGCGCCGTTGGTGCGCCTGGTGCGCCCGCACGCCACCGTCATCACCACGGTCGAGCCCGTCCACCTGGAGTACTTCCCCTCGGTCGAGGCCATCGCCGAGGCCAAGGCGGAGATTCTCTCGGGGCTGGTGCCTGGCGGCACCGCGGTGCTGCCCTACGACAATCCCCACTTCGCCCTGCTGAAGGCGCGCGCCGCCGCGGTGGGGGCCGATATCGTCAGCTTCGGCTACGGCGAGGCGGCGGATGTGCGCTGCATCCAGGCCAACATGGATGCACGCGGGTCGTCGGTGATCGCGGGGGTGGGCACGCAGCGCTTCCCCTACCGCATCGGCGCGCCCGGCGAGCACTACGTGAAGAACTCCCTCGCTGTCCTCGCCGCGCTGCGGGCGCTGGGCGCCGACCCCATGCGCTGCCTGCCGGCCCTCGTGCAGGCGGCCGCACCGGCAGGGCGCGGCGCGCGCAGCGTCCTCGAGGCGGAGGGTGGGAGCATCCTGCTGGTCGACGAGAGCTACAACGCCAACCCGGCCTCGGTGCGGGCCGCGCTGGCCGCCATGGCCACCGTGCCGCGCGCCGACTTCCCGCGCCGCGTCGCTGTGCTCGGCGACATGCTGGAGCTCGGCAGCGGCGCCGCAGACCTGCATCGCGGCCTGAAAGAAGCGGTTGACGCGGCCGGCGTCGATCTGGTCTTTGCCTGCGGACCGATGATGAAGCTGCTCCACGGCGACCTCAACCGCGCGCAACAGGGCGCCTGGGCGCTGAGCTCCGCCGAGCTGCAACCGACCTTGCTCGACGCGCTGCAGGCGGGCGACGTTGTCATGATCAAGGGCTCGTTGGCGTCCAGGATGGGTCCGCTGGCCGAGGCCGTGCGGGCCCGGTTCTCGAAAGCGGGCGGCTAGAGCGCATTCCATACGATCTTGGATCATGCCAGGACCAATCTGCGAAAGGAGCGTCGATGGCAGAGCGCTCGACGCGGATAGTGAGGGGAAGGTAGAGCCGCAGCGTCCCCCCTCCCCTTGATGGGGAGGGGTCGGGGGTGGGGTGAAGGAGCGGGGAAATTGCCGGTGCAGCGGCACACCGGCTTCGCAAGGCGCGTCGACTGAGGAGTGAGACTGAGATGTACGACCAGGCTGGGCTCCCCCCACCCCTAGCCCCTCCCCACAAGGGGGAGGGGGACATGTCGGCGCCTGCGATCCGGGGCGCGGCCCACCCAAGCGGCAGGGCTCCGATCCACATCAACTGGAAAGCGCCCTAGGGCCGGAGGGGCAGAAAGGCTTCGCAATGCTGTACGCGCTGGCGTCCTTCAGCGACCAGATCGCTCCGCTCAACGTGTTCCGCTACATCACGTTCCGCACCGGCGGCGCCATCATGACGGGCCTTCTGTTCGTGTTCCTGTTCGGCCCGGCCATGATCGACCTGCTGCGCGTGAAGCAGGGCAAGGGTCAGCCGATCCGCGAGGACGGGCCGCAGTCGCATTTCGCCAAGCGCGGCACGCCGACCATGGGCGGGCTCATGATTCTCGGCGGCATCACGGTCGCGACGCTGCTATGGGCCAACTTGGCGAACCCCTACGTCTGGATCGTGCTGCTCGTGACGCTCGGCTTCGGCGCCATCGGCTTCTACGACGACTACCTCAAGGTGACGAGGCGGGGCACCGCAGGCTTCTCGGGCAAGCTGCGGCTGGGCGCCGAGATCGCCATCGCCGGCATCGCCACGATTGCGGTCATGCGGCTCGGCACGCCCGGCTTCTCGTCGTCGCTGACGGTTCCCTTCTTCAAGACCGCCGTCGTGCCGCTCGGCATCTTCTTCGTCTTCGTCGGCATCCTCGTGATCGTCGGTGCCGGCAACGCGGTGAACCTCACGGACGGCCTCGACGGCCTCGCCATCGTGCCGGTGATCATCGCTGCCGCCACCTTCGGCATCTTCGCCTACACCACCGGGCACGTCGTGTTCGCGCGCTACCTCCAGATCCACAACGTGCCGGGTGTGGGCGAGCTGTCCATCATCTGCGGTGCGCTGATAGGCGCCGGCCTCGGCTTCCTGTGGTTCAATGCGCCGCCGGCCATGATCTTCATGGGCGACACCGGCTCCCTGGCGCTGGGCGGGGCGCTCGGCGCCATTGCGGTCGCGACCAAGCACGAGATCGTGCTCGCCATCGTCGGCGGGCTGTTCGTGCTGGAGACGATGTCCGTCATCATTCAGGTGGTCTCTTACAAGCTCACCGGCAAACGGGTGTTCCGAATGGCGCCGCTGCATCACCACTTCGAGGAGAAGGGCTGGCGCGAATCCACGGTGGTGGTGCGCTTCTGGATCATATCGGTGGTGCTGGCGCTCGTCAGCCTCGCCACGCTGAAGCTCAGATGAGACGGCTGGCGCTCTCCATTGCGGGGGTCGCCCTGGCCTCGGTCGCGCTGGCCAATGCCTGCGTTGCGGCGGAGCCCGCGCTGGGCAAGAGGCCGGCCTCCAGCGATCGTGCGCTCAGCAAGGTGCCGAACGCGGAGGCGATGAGCAACCTCATCTGGTCGCCCGGCCTCGACGATGGCTACGTACCGCAAGGCCTCACCTTCCTCGATGGCGCTGTCTTCGTCGCCACGTACCGCAGCGAGGATACCAGGCAGAGCCGGGGCCCGTGCCGCATCTATCGCCTCGACCCCGGCAGCGGCAATGCCACCGGCACGCTCGACCTGCCGCCGCAATGCGGCCATGCCGGCGGCCTCGCCCGCGGCCGGAAGGGGCACATATGGGTGGCCGACACGCGCAACATCTTCGAGATCGAGCTCACGCCCAGCGGCCCCGGCACGCTTGGTCGCGTGGTCGGGTCCATTCGGCTCACGGGCGATCTCAAGGGCTCGTTCGCGGCCGGCACGGCCGAGGCGCTCTGGCTCGGCAGCTACACCAGAGAGTCCGGTGCCCGGCTCTACAAGCTGCCCTTTACGAAGCTTAAACCCGAAGCCGCTTCCCTCAGCGAGCAAGACGCGGAAACATCCGTCGCGCTGCCAACCAAGGTGCAGGGCGCGGCGTTCGACGCGGCCGGACGCCTGTGGGTCACACGCAGCGGATCGACATTCGGCGAGCTCCTGGCGCTCGACACGCGAACGGGTGAGACTTGGCAGCGGACAATTATGCCGGCTGGCGTCCAGGATATCAGCTTCGATCCGGACGGCGCGCTGTGGGCCGTCAGCGAGGCAGGGAGCAAGCGATGGCTCGGCTGGACGACGTTCTTTCCGGTCATATTCCGGCTGCACCCGGGCCTGCTGCGCTGAGCCTCCGGAGAAAATTCACCCTCAGAGACGTACGATCGCATCCATGGTTCCGATCACAAC
Source organism: Hyphomicrobiaceae bacterium (assembly GCA_049278815.1). Lineage (GTDB taxonomy): Bacteria > Pseudomonadota > Alphaproteobacteria > Rhizobiales > Hyphomicrobiaceae > AWTP1-13. The sequence continues at coordinate 7,956 of JBAPMW010000778.1, read as the reverse complement.
ATTCGCCGGTAGAGAGATTGCCGTATTCGGTCTCGGCCTCTCGGGGCTGGCGAGCTGCCGGGCGCTCCTGGCCGGCGGCGCCAAGGTCGTAGCCGGCGACGACAACGCCGCGGGCCGCGAGGCGGCCGCACGCGCCGGCGTTCCGGTGGAGGACCTCGCAGCGGCCGACTGGGGCCGCTTCGCCGCCCTGGTGCTGGCGCCGGGCGTGCCGCTGACGCATCCCGAGCCGCACTGGGTGGTGCGCAAGGCCAAGGCAGCCGGCGTGGAGATCGTCGGCGACGTGGAGCTGTTCTCCCGCGAGCGGGCGAGGATCGCCCCGGAGGCGCCGTTCGTGGCCATCACCGGCACCAACGGCAAGTCGACCACCACGGCGCTGACGGCCCACATCCTCAGGTCGGCCGGGCGGGACGTGCAGATGGGCGGCAATATCGGCACCGCGGTGCTGGCCCTGGCGCCGCCGAGCCAGGACCGCTGCCACGTGATCGAGATGTCCTCGTTCCAGATCGAGCTGACGCCCACCCTGGAGCCGACGGTCGGCGTGCTGCTCAACGTTACGCCCGACCACCTCGACCGCCATGGCACCATGGAGGCCTACGCGGGGCTCAAGGCGCGGCTGGTGGCAGGCGCGCGCCACCCCGTCGTCGGCGACGACGACGACTGGTGCCGCGACATCTCCGAGCGCCTGCGCCTCGCCAACCGCACGTGGGTGGACCTCATCTCGGCGCGCACGCGCGTGCCCTACGGCTGGCACGCGACGGGCAGCACGCTGATCGGCAACGCGCCGTGGACGGGACCGCTCGGGGCGTTCGCGGATCTCGCCGGCATCGGATCCCTGCGCGGCCAGCACAACGTCCAGAACGCGCTCGCCGCCAGCGCGGCAGCCCTGAGCCTCGGCCTGTCCGGGACGCAAGTGGCGGCGGCGCTCGCCACGTTCCCCGGTCTGCCGCACCGCCTGGAGGAGATCGGCCGCACGGGGCGCACCCTCTACATCAACGACAGCAAGGCCACCAACGCCGACAGCGCCGCCACCGCGCTCGCCGCCTTCGACCGCGACGTATTCTGGCTCCTCGGCGGCCGGGCCAAGCAGGGCGGCATTGCCTCCCTCACATCGTTCTTCCCGCGCGTCGCCAAGGCCTACCTGATCGGCGAGGCCACGGAGGAGTTCGCGGCGACGCTCGACGGCAAGGTGCCCTTCGAGCGCTGCGGCACGCTCGACCGCGCCGTGGCTACGGCGTCCGCCGACGCGACGGCGAGCGGCGCGCCCGAGCCCGTGGTGCTGCTCTCGCCCGCGTGCGCGTCGTTCGACCACTACCGCAACTTCGAGGTGCGCGGCGAGGCGTTCCGCGCGCTGGTGACGGCGCTGCCGGGGATCGAGCTGCGGGGGGCGGGGTGATGCTCCTCCCTCTCCCCGCGCATCGCCGACATCGCCTCATCCTCCGACAGCGCGGGGAGAGGGATGGGGTGAGGGGCAGCCAAGGCCGTCAAGTTGCGAATTGCGAATTGCGAATAGCGAATTGGGGACACCGACGCGCTTTCTCCCTATTCGCAATTCGCTATTCGCAATTCGCCCATGACCCGCGTCGGCGCCCGTGGCGAGGGCACCCATGACCCTCTCGCGCGCGGAGAAGAGCATCGTCACCGACTGGTGGTTCACGGTCGATCGCCTGCTGCTGGCGACGATTCTGACCATCGCCGGCGCGGGCGTGGTGCTGTCGCTGGCGGCAAGCCCGGCGATGGCCATCAAGCGCGGGCTGCCCACCTATTATTTCGTCGAGCGGCAGCTGGTGTTCATCGCACTGGCCGTTGCCGTCCTGCTGGGGCTGTCTCTCCTCTCGCCGGAGCGCATCCGCAGGGTGGCGCTGGCCCTGCTCGCGACGTGCCTTGTGCTCCTCATCGCCGTGCTCATCGGCGGTGCGGAGATCAACGGGGCGCGCCGCTGGGTGCACATCGGCGGCTACTCGCTGCAGCCCTCCGAGCTCGCCAAGCCGGCGTTCGTGGTGGTCTGCGCCTGGCTCCTGGCGCAGCGCCGGCGGCGGCCGGATATGCCGGCGCTGCCCATGGCGTTCGGCCTCTATCTCCTCCTCGCCGGCCTCCTGGCGCTGCAGCCGGACGTGGGGCAGGCACTGCTTGTCAGTGTGGTCTGGTGCACGCTGTTCTTTCTCGCCGGCGGTCGGTTGACGTGGCTTCTCGCACTCCTCGGGATGGTGGGCGCGGCCTTCTGGGCGGCCTACTCCACCGTGAGCTATGTGCAGCTGCGGGTCGATCGGTTCCTGACCCCGGGCGCGGGCGAGAGCTACCAGGCGGTGCGGGCGCGGCAGTCGTTCATCGAGGGCGGGCTGTTCGGGCGCGGACCGGGGGAAGGCACCATCAAGGCGGTGCTGCCGGACGCCCACAACGACTTCATCTTTGCGGTGATCGCTGAGGAGTACGGCGTGCTCGCGTGCCTGGTGCTGCTCGGGCTGTTTGCCCTCGTGGTGGTGCGGGCCTTCGCACGGCAGATGAGCGAGGGCGACGACTTCCTGCGCCTCGCCTCGATGGGCCTGGCGCTGCTGTTCGGGCTGCAGGCGATCATCAACATGGCGGTGAACACCGGGCTCCTGCCCACCAAGGGCATGACGCTGCCCTTCATCTCCATCGGCGGCTCCTCGACGCTCGGCGTGGGTGTGGGGCTCGGCATGCTGCTCGCCTTGACGCGACGTCGCGCCGATCTTGCCCACATGAAAAAGCCCGCATTCGTGCCTATGCCGGCCCCCTCCGAATCAGCCTGAGACTCGAACCCAACATGCCCCGTTGACGCCTCCGATGTCCCATTCTGTCATGCTCGCAGCCGGCGGCACCGGCGGCCATCTCTTCCCGGCGTTCGCCCTGGCGCAGGAGCTCGCACGGCGCGGGATCGCGGTGGATCTGGTCACCGACATGCGCGCCGGCCGGTACGACGCGGGCTTCCCGGCGCGTGCCGTCTACCGCGTGCCGTCGGCCAGCGTGGCGGGGAAGTCGATGGTGGCGGCAGGGCGGGCAGCCATCGCGCTGGCGCGCGGCATCGGCGCCTCTCTTAAGCTGCTGCGCGCCGTCAGGCCCAATGCGGTGGTGGGCTTCGGCGGCTATCCCGCCTTTCCGCCGCTGGTGGCCGCCAGGCTCAGCCGCATCCCCACCGTGATCCACGAGCAGAACGCCGTGCTGGGACGCGCCAACCGCTCGCTCGCCGGGCACGTGACCGCGGTTGCCACGTCGTTCGATGAGACCAGGCACCTTGAAGGCCGCGCTCTCGCCAAGGTGCGCGTGACGGGCAACCCGGTGCGCGACCAGGTGGTGGACTGGGCCACCCAGAGCTACCGCCCGCCGCGCCAGGGCGGGCCGTTCTCGCTCCTGGTGTTCGGCGGCAGCCAGGGCGCGCGTTTCTTCTCCGATGCCGTTCCCGAAGCGCTCGCGCTCATGCCGGGCTGGATGCGCGCCAGCCTGTTCGTGGTGCAGCAATGCCGCGAGGAGGACCTGGAGCGGGTCGAGCAGGCCTACGCGGCCGCCGGCATCCGCGCCCATGTCGCCCCCTTCTTCCCCAACCTGCCGGAGGAGATGGCCAAGGCCCACCTGGTGATCGGCCGCGCCGGCGCCTCCACGGTGGCGGAGCTGACCGTCATGGGCCGTCCGGCGATCCTGGTGCCGCTGCCGCATGCCGTCGACAACGACCAGCTGCAGAACGCGCTGAGGCTGTCCGACGCCGGCGCCGCCTGGTGCCTGGAGCAGAAGAGCTACTCCGCCGATTTTCTCGCCAAGGCGGTAGCCGAGCTCCTTACCTCGCCGGACACGCTCGCCGAGGCCGCCGCCGCGGCACGCGCGCTCGGCCGCCCCGACGCGGTAGCCCGCCTCGCCGATCTGGTCGAGGAGCTGGTAGGCCGAAGGCCGCGAAGCGCGTAACATCGACAGCAACAAGAAACGCGGCGCGTCGCCAGCGAGGGAATAGAGCATATGCAAATGCCCGCCGACATGGGCCCCGTGCACATCCTTGGCATCGGTGGCATCGGCATGAGCGCCATTGCCGAGATCCTGCACTCCCGCGGCTACATCGTGCAGGGCAGCGACCAGAAGGACTCAAGCAACGTCAGGCGCCTGCGCGCCAAGGGCATCCGGGTGTTCGTTGGCCACGACGCGGTGAACTTGGTGGGCGCGCGCTATGTGGTGATCTCCAGCGCGGTCAGGCCCGGCAACCCGGAGCTGGAGGCGGCCCGCGCCAGGGGCCTGCCCGTCATCCGCCGCGCCGAGATGCTGGCCGAGCTGATGCGGCTCTATGCAACCGTCTCCGTCACCGGCACGCACGGCAAGACCACCACCACCTCGCTCATCGCCCATACCTTCGCCGTGGGGGGCCTCGACCCCACCGTCATCACCGGCGGCATCATCAACGAGTGGGGCTCCAACGCCCGCCGTGGCGACGGCGCGTGGATGATCGTGGAGGCGGACGAATCCGACGGCACCTTCATCAAGATCCCGACCCAGATCGGCGTCGTCACCAACATCGACCCCGAGCATCTCGACCACTTCGGCACGGTCGACAACATGCACCGGGAGTTCGAGGCCTTCCTCCGCGGCATCCCCTTCTACGGCTTGGCCGTGGCCTGCGTGGACCATCCGGTGGTGGGCCAGCTGATCGAGCGCCTCCAGCTCAGGCGCGACGGCCGCCGGCTGCTGACCTACGGCACCGTGCCGGGGGCGGACTTGCGGCTGAGGTCGGTGCATGCGAACGGGGCCTCCACCGTCTTCGACGCCCTGCTCGGCCCGCGCGTGCACGGCGGCCAGCGCGCCCTGAGCGGCTGGAGCATCCCCCTCGCCGGCCAGCACAACGCGCTCAACGCGCTGGCGGCCATCGCCGCAGCCAGCGAGGCCGGCATCCCCGACGCCACCATCCGGGAGGCGCTGGCGAGCTTCTCGGGCGTCAAGCGCCGCTTCCAGCTCACCGGCACCTGGAACGGCGTGGCGATCTACGACGACTACGGCCACCATCCCGTCGAGATCGCCGCGGTGCTGAAGGCGGCGCGGGCCGGTGCCAGCGGGCGCGTTGTCGCGGTGGTGGAGCCGCATCGCTACACGCGCGTGCGCGACCTGTTCGGGGAGTTTGCCGCCAGCTTCGCCGACGCCGACTGCGTCATCGTCGGCCCCCTCTACACCGCCGGCGAGGCGCCCATCGACGGCGTCAGCAGCGCGACGCTGGCCGAGGCGATCCGCGCCAGCGGCCACAAGCAGGTGGCCGTCGTCGCCAGCGAGCACGAGGTCGCCCCGCTCCTCAAGCGCGTCGTGGCTGCGGGCGACATGGTCGTCTGCCTCGGCGCCGGCAACAGCACGGAGTGGGCGCACGCGCTGCCGGCGGCGCTGGCAACGGGGGATGCGGCATGAGCTTCCCCGACATCGTCCCCGAGCTGGTGTCCAGGCTCCCGGACCTGCGGGGACGGCTCGCCGCCAACCAGGCGCTGGCGGACGTGACCTGGTTCCGCGTCGGCGGGCCGGCGCAGGCGCTGCTCGTGCCGGCGGACGCTCGCGACCTCGGCTATTTCCTCGCCAACGTGCCGGCGGACCTGCCCGTCACCGTCATCGGCCTCGGCTCCAACCTGCTGGTGCGCGACGGCGGCGTGCCTGGCGTCACCGTCCGTCTGGGACGTGGCTTCGCCCAGACCACGGTAGAGCCGGGCCACCGCATCCGCGCCGGGGCCGCCGTCCTCGATGCGAGGCTCGCCCGCGCCGCGGCGGAAGCCGGCATCGCCGGGCTCGCCTTCTATCGCGGCATTCCGGGGTCCGTCGGCGGGGCGCTGCGCATGAACGCCGGCGCGCACGGCCGCGAGACCAAGGACGCGCTGATGGAGGCGCAAGCGGTGGATCGCCAGGGCAACCTGCACGTGCTGACGCTGGCGGACATGCGCATGACCTACCGCCATAGCGGCGTTCCGGCCGACTGGATCTTCGCGGAGGCGCTCTACCAGGGCACCCCCGGCGAGCCGGCAGCGATCCTCAAGGAGATGCAGGAGGTGGCCGACTATCGCGAGGCCAGCCAGCCCATCAAGGAGCGCACCGGCGGCTCCACCTTCAAGAACCCGCCGGGCCACAGCGCCTGGCAGCTGATCGACGCCGCCGGCTGCCGCGGCCTGCGCGTCGGCGGCGCCAAGGTCTCGCAGATGCACTGCAACTTCCTGATCAACGACGCCAACGCCTCGGCCGAGGACATCGAGCGCCTGGGCGAGACCGTGCGCGCGCGCGTCAACGCCGAGACCGGCCTGGAGCTCACCTGGGAGATCGTCCGCATCGGCCTGCCCCTGGATGGGCGGCCCACGGGTGAGGCCCTTGTGTTGTGATCCACGCTGCGTCACGCGATTTCCTGTCATCCCGGGCCTTGTGCCCGGGATCCATCTCACTGCGCGCTCCGGAGTGCCGTGAGAGCTGGATCCCGGCAACAAGTGCCGGGATGACATGTACCAAGAGCGACGAAGGCAGCCGACCATGAGCGCATCCCCACGCCCGCGCCGGTTCAAGCATGTGGCCGTGCTGATGGGCGGCCTCTCCGCCGAGCGCGAGGTGAGCCTCAACTCGGGCAAGGCCTGCACCGCGGCGCTGGAGAGCGCCAGCTACAAGGTCAGCTGCATCGACGCCGGCCGCGACCTCGCGCAGCGCCTCAAGGAGATCGAGCCGGACGTGTGCTTCAACGCGTTGCACGGCCGCTGGGGCGAGGACGGCTGCGTGCAGGGCCTGCTGGAGCTTCTGCGCATCCCCTACACCCACTCCGGCGTGCGCGCCTCCGCGTTGGCCATGCACAAGGAGTGCGCCAAGGCGATGATGCGCGCCGCCGGCGTGCCGGTGGCCGACGGCAAGGTGGTGACACCGCAGGAGGCGGCGAAGGCCCATGTCCTGCCGCGTCCCTATGTGCTGAAGCCGGTCGCCGAGGGCTCCAGCGTGGGGGTCTTCATCGTCCGCGCCGACCACGAGCACCCGCCCCAGCAGCTCAACGATCCGGGCTGGGCCTACGGCGACCTCCTGGCCGAGCGTTTCATTCCGGGACGGGAGCTCACCTGCGCCGTCATGGGCGACCGCGCGCTGGGCGTCACCGAGATCGTCCCGGCCGAGGCGCTCGGCTTCTACAACTACGAGGCGAAATACGCAGAAGGCGGATCGCGCCACGTGTTACCGGCTCCGGTTTCATCGAATGTTTACCAATTGGTGCAAACCCTTGCATTGACTGCCCATAATGCTTTGGGTTGTCGGGGTGTGTCGCGGGCGGACTTTCGCTTCGACGACACCCCGGGAGGATCGGGCGAGGTGGTCTGCCTGGAGGTCAACACCCAGCCAGGCATGACGGCGACCTCGCTGGTGCCGGAGCTCGCCGCCCACGCAGGACTTTCGTTTGCCGAGCTGGTGAGCTGGATGGTCGAGGACGCGAGTTGCGAGAGGTAGGACCCAGGCCGGACACCCGGTGGCGGGCGGACAACCCGCCAGCGCCCCGTCCGGGCTTGCAGGCTCCCTCTCCTTCCCCCGCCTCCGCCTCGCAAAAGCGCCGCCGGCTCAGCCTGTGGGTGCTCGGCGCCGCCGCCTTCGTGCTGATCGGCAACCCGGAGCTGCGCGCGGCCACCATGGGGCAGATCGAGCACGGCCTGGAGCTGGCGGGGCTTGGACTGCAGCAGGTCACGATCGCCGGCCACCGCTACACCTCCGACACCGACATCTACGCCGCGCTGGACCTTGACGGCGCCCGCACCCTGCTCAGCTTCGATGCCCGCGCCGCCAAGATCCGCATCGAGCAGCTGCCGTGGGTGGAGAAGGCCACGATCGAGCGCATCACCCTCGAGGCGGTTGACGTGATTGTCAGCGAGCGCACCCCCTTCGCGCTCTGGCGCGAGGGCGAGCGGCATTGGCTGATCGACCGGCTGGGGCGCAAGCTGCAGCCGGCGCCGGCCGATGTCATGCCGCAACTGCCGCGCGTCT
>JBAPMW010000777.1:0-4616 GCA_049278815.1 Hyphomicrobiaceae bacterium | reverse complement strand
GAGTTAGGTTTGCGACTCCCGCCAGCTTCTCTGTCCGATGCGGCAGCGGGGAGTCGGAGAACGCGGTGCGCACGCAGATCTGGATCGCGGTCAGCGTCTACGTGCTGATCGCGATCCTCAAGAAGCGTCTGAAGCTCGACGCCAGCCTGTCCACGATCCTGCAGATGCTCAGCGTCACCCTCTTCGAGAAAATGCCTATGAATCAATTACTTGCAAATGCACAGGCTGCGGATGAAGAATGCGAGAATGCTAACCAGTTGAAACTACAGATAGATTAACCGGACAGTAGTGGTCTGACACCTGGACGCAGGTATCACAGATTGCCAAATCGCAGCGCGGAGGCAAACGGCCCTTGCCAAGCCGGGGCGCTTTCATACTAATCGCTGCCAGCAGCATTCCACCAGCCGCACCACCTCCGCAAACCCCGCCGATCTGCCTGCCCGATTTCGCAACGCTATGCTCCTGCCGCCCGAAGCCTTCGTTCATGTGCCCGCGCTCGCCGGCAGGATCATCGCGCCCGAGAGGTCGTTCTTCCGCCGCCCCCGCGAGTGGCTGGCCGATCTCGACCGCGTGGCGCGCGAGAACGGCTTCCCGCCGGGCTGGCGCCTGAGCGACGCCGAGCGCGAGGCGACGCGCGCGGGCGTGCTGGCGCGCAGGGGGCAGGACCTGTGGGTGTTCGGCTACGGCTCGCTGATGTGGGACCCGGGCGTGCGTATCGTTGAGATCCGCAAAGCTGCGCTCGCCGGCTTCCATCGTCGCTTCTGCCTGAAGAGCCAGATCGGCCGCGGCTCGGCAGAGAAGCCCGCCCTGATGGCCGCCCTTGACAGCGGCGGCTCCTGCCAGGGCCTGGCCATGCGCATCCCGGCGGCGCATGTGGATGAGGAGACGGATATCCTGTGGCGGCGCGAGATGCTGGCCGGCAGCTACGTGCCCACGTTCGTGGCCGTGGAGACGCCCCAAGGCAGCATCGCGGAGGCGGTAACGTTCGTCATCAACCGCCAGTCCGACCGCTACGTGCAGCTCGACGTCGAGGAGACCGCCCGCCTGATCGCCACAGGTTGCGGCGTGCGCGGGACATGCCTGGAGTACCTGGAGAACCTCGCCGAGCGGCTGGAGCTGCTGGGCGTCGACGACCCGGCCATCCGCGACTTGCGACAGCGCGTGCGGCGGCATCTGTAGCTCCAGACGACGGCTGATTGAGCAGGACAGCGAGCCGCCCTCTGGATGTTGGCATAGCCGTGGTGCGGCCCTAAGATCGCGGCAGAGACAGGCGCAACGCAGGGGATGGCCGCGGATGATCGAGCAGGTGAAATCGGAGTTGGCCCCCGGCGGCGTGCTGCGGGCCGCGCTCAACCTTTCCAATTTTCTGCTGGTCTCGGCCAAGACCGCGGCCGGCGGGCCCGCGGGCGTAGCGCCCGACATGGCCGCAGAGATTGCGCGGCGCCTCGCTGTGCCGGTCGAGTACGTCACCTACAAGACGCCGGGCGAGCTTGCCGACGCGGCGGAGACCGGTGCCTGGGACATCGGCCTCATCGGCGCAGAGCCGCAGCGGGCCGAGAGGATCGCCTTCACCCCGGCCTACGTTGAGATCGAGGCCACCTACCTGGTGCCGGCCGGCTCGCCGATCCGGACGCTCGCCGATGTCGACAAGCCGGGCGTGCGCATCGCCGTCACGGGGCGGAGCGCCTACGGCCTCTGGCTCGACCGCCACATCGGGCACGCCACGCTCGTCAAGACCGGCACGCTCGACAGCGCCTACGAGCGGTTCGTCGCCGACAAGCTCGACGTGCTGGCGGGCCTCAAGCCGCGGCTCCTTTCCGACGTGGAGAAGCTACCCGGCGCCCGCATCCTGGACGGCAAGTTCACCGCCGTGCAGCAGGCCATCGGCACGGCGCGCAAGAATACGGCGGCTGCGGAGTTCCTGCGCGCCTTCGTGGAGGAAGCGAAGGCCTCTGGCCTCGTCCAGAGCCTGATCGACAAGCATAACGTGCGCGGCCTTTCCGTCGCGGCGCAGGAGTAGGTTGGGTCGAGCGGAGCGAAGACCCAACGTGCTGCCGAAGGTCGCTCGTCTTAGATGTACCGGGTCTGCGCTTCGCTACCCAACCTGCGCCGGTGCCGCCATCGCCTTCAGGCGCTGAAGGGCATCCTGCGCGAGCACCCGCGTAAGCTCCCCTGCGCCCATCTCGCGGCCGAGGCGCGCCGACTGGCCGCTCCACAGCGAGGAGAAGTCGGTGCGGCCCGCGGCCTCGGCCTTGGCCTTCAGCGGCGCGAGGGCCACGCCAGCGGTAGGGAACGCGGGCGCGAGGTCGGACATCGGCCCCGCTTCGCGCATCAACCGGTTGATGAGGCCGCGCGCCGGACGGCCGCTGAAGAGATTGGTCAGCGCGGTGCCGTCGTCGCGCGCATCACGCAGGGCGGCGCGGTGCAGCGCGCTGATCGTCGCCTCCGGCGTGAAGAGATAGGCGGTGCCGGCCTGCACGCCCGCAGCGCCCAGTGCGAACGCCGCCGCAACGCCACGTCCATCCGCGATGCCGCCGGCAGCGATCACCGGCACCCGCACCGCATCGACCACCTGCGGCAGCAGTGCGAAGGTGCCCGCCTGCGTGGCGATATCGCCCGTCAGGAACATGCCGCGGTGGCCGCCGGCCTCGCAGCCCTGCGCGATGATGGCATCGCAGCCGCGCCCCTCCAGCCACCGTGCCTCCTCCGCTGTCGTCGCCGAGCTGATGACGAGTGAGCCCGCCGCCTTCACGCGGACGACCAGGGCCGGCTTCGGCAGGCCGAAGTGAAAGCTCACCACCTCGGGCTTGAGATCCTCGACGATCTCGCACATCGCCTCGTCGAACGGTGCGCGGTTGACGGCCGGCGCCGACGCGTCCGCATCGAGTCTTTCCGCGAGGTAGTAGGCCTTGAGCCGGGCCTTCCAGGCCGCATCGCGCTGCGGGTCCGGCGCGGGCGGCTCGTGGCAGAAGAAATTGACGTTGATCGGCTTGTCCGTGCGCTGGCGGATGACGCCGATCTCCGCCCGCGCCTTGGCGGCATCGAGCATGGCGCACGGCAGCGAGCCGAGGCCGCCGGCCTCGCTGACGGCAATTGCCAGCGCCGAGCCGTTCGCGCCCGCCATCGGCGCCTGGATGATCGGCACCTCGATACGGAAGAGGTCCAGCAGTCTGCGGTCGGGCCACATGAGACGGCTCCTGCTTGCGTGGGACATGGTGCACGTTACCACACTGGGCGGAGCACGCTGGCAATCGCGATGCGAGCCACGCAGAGCGCCGATGCGCGTAGCTATCGTAGGTTGGGTCAACCCCGGCAAAAGCCGGGGGCAGACCCAACACATTCCATGGCCGTGCCCTTGATTGTGTTGGGTCTTCGCTGACGCTCGACCCAGCCTACGGTGCGACCTGCCAATCAGCCCGCTCGAGGCGATGCACAAGGCAGAGGTCGTCACCGAATTGGCGCTCCTCGCCGGGCCTGAAGCCGAGGCGCTGGTAGAAGCGGATGGCGCGGGTGTTGCTGGCCAGCGGATCAATCAGGATCGCTTCCACCGCGGGAGCGGCGAAGCAGAAGTCGATGGCCCAGCGCATCATTGAGGTGCCGTAGCCCCTGCCGAGACAGGCCGCCTCGCCGATCCAGATGTCGATGGTGCGCAGGTTGGCGGGCACGTCGCCCCAGTAGTGGCTCTCCTCCTCGGCCGGGTCGATGATCTGCACGAAGCCAATGGGCACGGCGTCCACCTCGGCAACCAGCTGCTCGCGCCAGGGCCAGTCCTCGGCCAGCTCCGTCTCCCACTGCCAGTCGCTGGTGGGATCGGATGCCACCACGTGGGGCTCCTCATCCCAGCGGCGCAGGAGCGGGGCGTCCTCGACGGTGGCGCGTCTGAGCGTCAGCATGGCGGCTCCTCGATGGCTGTGCGGCCCCTAGCCCCCAATGGCGCGGGAAGTTTGACGCAACGCCTTGCCGCCGCGCATCCGCCGCAGTTCGGCGCCACCTTCCGACGCCGAGAGCCGCTGATGGCGGACAAACGGCTGGGAGGACCCATCCATTGAGAAAGACATTAGTTGCAGGCGCCACGATGGCCCTCGCGGCGGCGGCTTACGCGCAAGCAGCCGACGACGCCTTCGGCGTCTGGGTGAACCCCGAGAACAAGTCGCACACCGAGTTCTACAAATGCGGCGCCGGCGTCTGCGGCAAGATCGTGAAGGTGGTGGACGGCCAGAAGACCGACGACAAGAACCCCGACCCCGCCAAGCGCAGCCGTCCCATCGTCGGCCTCGTCATCATGCAAGGTGCCAAGCAGGCCGGCCCCGCGAGCTGGTCCGGCGATCTTTACAATCGCGCCGACGGCAAGACCTATTCCGGCACGCTGACGGTCAAGAGCAAGACCGCCGTGGAGCTGTCGGGCTGCGTGGCGCTCGTCTTCTGCAAGACCGTCGCCTTCACGCGGGTTAAGTAGGTTGGGTCGAGCGTTAGCGGAGACCCAACACAGTCGAGGGTGCTTTGGTAGGTGTTGGGTCTGCGCTTCGCTTGACCCAACGGTCATGTCGGCCGCCGTCACCCCGCCGCATGAAAGACCTAGCGTCGGCGCGGGAGGCGGCGAAGCAAGGTCGTTACAT